>JAHRVZ010000438.1 GCA_019090405.1 Paracoccaceae bacterium | reverse complement strand
TCGCAGAACATGATTGCGGCGTCGATTTCATCGCCGTCGCCGCGCCTGATTTCACCACCCAAAACCCGCGATCCGCTGCGTTTTCCAACATAGGTTTCAAGCAGTGACTGGGCATTTTCGCGTTGCGTAAACACTTCGTAATAGCGACTGATGACGGACATGCATTCAAACACCAGCCCTAGATTGGCAGTCGTAAAGCCGTCCGGGTGGTCACAGGTCAGGGTCAGAACATTGATCCGCCCGTCCGAAAACCGCATCGGCATGGCGACATAATCGGTGGCCCCCTGAGTGCGCAAATCCTCCATGATGGGAAAACTGTTTTCGGGCTGTTCTGTTCCCAACTTTTGGCGAATGCCTCCAAGCCCGTCCGAGACGTGGCGCAACGGGCTGTTGGTATATTGCGGGTTTTCGCGAATTTCATAATGAGGGGCGAACGTTTGAACCTCATTTTCTGACTTGTTCCAGTTATAAACTTTTCCGGCAATCAGCGGATGCAAAGACCAGATCAACAGGCTAAGCCGCGACACCGCAATCCCATTCTCAAGCATCCTGGCGGCAAGGGCAGTAGTGAATTCTTCGGGAGTAGTCTGATAGGCGGCCTCGCGCAAAAGCCAGTCGACCATCGGGCCACTGGTACTTTCGGCATCCATGCGCTGCAAAACATTGTCACCAAGATCATATCTGGTGACAGTATCAGGCATGAACGCGACATAGCCCTGTACATCACCGCTCTCAGGAAGGGCGTTTTCATAGACCCAAGCGGCGTTTTCAATGCGGGTTCCGTCAACAGACATGTGCAGATATTTGGCGGTACCCTTGAATGGGCAAAAGGTTTTGAGCTGGGATTTGTCGGCAATCGTTGCCTGCACATCCTGTACCGGAAAATAGATTGCCGGATTCAGACGTGTTTCATACATCACCTTGGCACCGGTGCTTGAGGCGATCACGGTATCGTTGCGATAGGCCGTAATACGTCCGGTCAGAGACTGAATGTCGATGCCATACCCGGGCAGGTTTGAAGGAGACTGATCGTTCACGACTGATAAACCTTTGTGCAGTAGCTCTCGTCAGACAAAGATGGTCGTTGCAGAGGTGCTTTCCAAGGGCGTAAATTCATTAGTGATCAAGACGTGAGCGAAATCTTCAGATCATCTGGATTACATCCTTTTGGATCGCCAGCATATAGCCGCGTCGTGCGATGTTCTTGACCAGCAATTCGCTGACCATCTGATTGCCCAGTGTATCGCGCAACCGTTTGATACGAGTAGCACCCGCGGCCTCGTCGCAATCAACAGCATCGCGGCCAGAAACGATGCCTTCGATTTCGGCACCAGACAGAACGTCATCGTCCAACCGGGCCTCGGCCAGAACCGACAGCGTTTCCATCGCGGCGGCGGTCAGTTTGAAATCCATATTGTTCAGGTAAACGGTGTTTTCATCGCGGCTGATCAACAACGAATTGACCTGAATGCCGGCACGCTCAATCTGGGCCATCCGGCGGTTCAGCACGACAAGCATGACCAGAAACACCAAGGCCGCGATCATCATGGCGGTCGCGAACATCAACAACACAAAAATCACCATGCGATAGCTGGCTAAAGTGTCGGAAAAAGCGGTCCCGGACTGAGCCAGAATTTCCAGCAATTTTATTTCGGCTTGTGTGGTCAGATTGTCATTTTCAATGAACAATTGTTCCACTCGGGCATTGAATGCATTGGCGTCAGGCAAAGTCAGAAACAGGAATACAGCGGCCAGTACCAAAACGGCGACAATCGCTGCAATGCCAAATGTTACAATCCGGTTGCCTGACCGCCGCGCCTCAGAAACGGAGGAAATAGGTTCCGGCATCGCCTTTCCTTTCATTCAGTCCTTCGGGGCCAAAAACCGATTGCACGTTCAATAGCGTCCAGCCGGTCCGTTCCAAACGGGCGGCAATTTCGGACTTTGCAGCGCGGCGGGTGCAGCCGTTTTCCAATTGCATGACACCATAATGCAGGCGCAACGGATTGTCCCGTTTGGCTTTGTAATCGGCATAACATTCTGCGGCCATGGCCGGTCCGGATACTGCCAAAGTCAGGGCGACGGTAAGGGGGAATATAAAGTGTTTCATGGGCTGTACTTTGCGCGCAATGGCTACGTTATTCAATAACATCAGCGTTTTGGACTGATGATATTCGATAACATCGGGGCGTTATTGCCTGACTTTCAGCAGTTGGACGAATGTTGGTTCATTGCCGACCACACAGGTTGGACATTTCGAATCAACATTAAGGGAACTGATCCAATGCACCGCAAGTTTATTACTTTGATCGTCGCCGCAGCTATCGCTGTCACCGGACTAAGCACGCAGGTTCGCGCCGGAGACAATGACTTTGGCAAAACACTGGCAGGACTGGTTGTGCTTGGCATCATTGGCGCGGCCATTCATGACAGCAACAAGAACGATACTGATGTTTCCAACAACAGTCCCGAACCCGAACATTACCATCCGCCAGCTGAACCCGTTCATCAACACCCGCATAAGACTCATGTGATCGTGACGCCACGCCCAAAACCGCCGTATGTGGCCCGTAAAACACTGCCGCGTTCTTGCCTTGGTACGGTCGAGAAAGGGCACGGGAAACAAACTGAATACCTTGGTGGTGAATGCCTGAACAGTACTTATGGCAACACACAAAACCTGCCACGCAGCTGTAAGGAACGGATCTGGAACGAAAATGGGTCTTGGAGCGGCTATAACGTCCAGTGCCTTGAGAGTAACGGATATCGCATTTCCCACAAATAAGTTGGGATCTAACGGCACGACCCATTCGTGCCGCACCTTGGGGGAGGCCTGCACAGGCCTTCCCTTTTTCACTTGTCTTAGGGCGCGATTCAGGGTTTTCGAGGATTATGAACACACCAGACTACAGTCTTGAGACCTTATTGCACGAGCAGCGTTATATCCGCATCGCAGGTGTTGACGAAGTTGGACGTGGCCCATTGGCCGGCCCGGTCACTGCCGCCGCCGTTATTTTGGATACTGACAATATTCCGCATGGGCTGAACGATTCCAAAAAGCTAACAGCCAAAACTCGTGAAGCGTTGTCTTTGGAGCTGCATCAACAGGCCCAGGTCAGCATCGCCCATGCCAGCGTAGACGAGATTGACGACATCAACATCCTGCGCGCCAGCCACCTTGCGATGGAACGGGCTGTGGCCGGCCTGAACCCACCACCTGATTTCCTGTTGATCGACGGCAACCTGTTGCCGCAAGGGCTGACCATTCCAGCGCAGGCGGTGGTCAAAGGCGATGGGCGATCAGTGTCGATTGCGGCGGCCTCAATTGTGGCAAAAATATGTCGCGATCACCTAATGGTGGATTTAGCGCAACAGCATCCCGGCTATGGGTGGGAAACCAACGCGGGCTATCCGTCACCTGCGCATAAAAAGGCACTGCAAATTCTTGGGGTGACCCCACACCATAGACGTTCATTCAAACCGGTACACAATATGTTGTATCAAGATAAAATAGTAAGTGATTGATTCAAAAAAGAAATTGACGCCGAATCAGCTTTGACTCATCCTGTCCCTAACCAAACGAGCACAAAATGTGCCG
>JAHRVZ010000437.1 GCA_019090405.1 Paracoccaceae bacterium | reverse complement strand
TCTCGCCCAACGCTTTGCGGGTGCGCGCGGTTGCCCTTGAACTGGGAATCGACCTTGATATCATCGAGGTCGACCTGCGCGGCGGTGACAATCGCAAGGACGATTTTCTGACGTTGAACCCCAACGCCAAAATCCCGGTGCTTCAGGATGGGGATTTCGTGATCTGGGAATCGCGCGCCATCAATTCCTATCTGGCCAGCAAAAAGCCAGAGCGCGGGCTTTACCCCGACGACCCAAAGGCGCGCGCGACGGTGGATCAGTGGCTTTACTGGCAGACCATTCACCTTGGCCCGGCGATGCAGAAACTTTCCTTCGAAAGATTTCTGAAATCGAAATTCGGCATGGGTGATCCAGATCAAGGCGTCATTGACGCCGAGGTCAAGAATGTCGATCAGTTTCTGGCCGTGCTGGAAATTGGGCTGGAGGGCAAGGACTGGATCGCAGGCGATCTTAGCGTGGCGGATTTTGCGCTGGCCTCGACATTCATGTATCGTGCGCAGTCTGACATTTCGCTTGATGAACTGCCAAATGTGGCGGCATGGATTGCCCGGCTTGAGGCACGCCAGTCGTGGAAGGATGCATTTGCACCTGTGCTGGCGCTGTTTGGCGGTTAAGTTCAGAAAGAATCAATGTGGGGGGCAGGGCCAAACGGCCTTGCCCTTTGGCTTTATCAAAGGGAAAATCCATGCAACTCGGAATTTACACGTTCGGTGAAAACGGCCCAACTGTCAGCCCGTCACAGCGGCTTCGCAATCTGGTCGAGGAAATTGTTCTGGCCGATCAGGTCGGGCTGGATTTCTTTGGGTTGGGCGAACATCACCGGCCCGATTATGCAGTATCAAACCCCGCCGTGGCGCTGGCCGCAGCCGCGACACAGACCAGCAATATCCGCCTGTCCAGTGCCGTAACCGTACTAAGTTCGGATGATCCGATCCGGGTTTTCCAGCAGTTTTCAACTTTGGACAACCTGACAGAAGGGCGCGCAGAAATTATGGTCGGGCGTGGTGCGTTTGTCGAATCCTTCCCGCTTTTCGGTCATGATCTGGAAGATTACGACACGCTTTTTGCCGAGAAACTTCAAATGCTTATGGCGATCAACGAGGCCGAGAACCTCTCATGGCCCGGCAGCAAACATCTGCCCGCCGTGCAAAACCGTGGCGTTTATCCGCGGCCCTATCAGGACAAGCTGCCGATCTGGTTGGCGGTCGGCGGCACGCCGCAATCAGCGGTGCGGGCTGGCACGTTAGGCCTGCCGCTGGCGCTGGGCATCATCGGTGGCGAACCAATTCGGTTTAAGCCGCTGTTTGACCTTTACCGCGACGCCGCGACCAAGGCCGGGTATGATGCCGCGCAACTTGAAACTTCGCTGAATGTGCATGGGTTTGTTGCCGACACCAGCCAGCAGGCGCGCGACATCTATAGTGGTCCGCATAACGAGGTGATGACCCGTCTGGGGTCCGAACGCGGCTGGCCGCCCGCCACCCGCGCGCAATTTGACGCCATGAGCAGCCCAACCGGCGCGCTGTTTGTTGGTGGACCGGATGAGATGGCCGACAAGATACTGGCGCATCACGAAATTTTCGGCTTTAGTCGCATCACCATTCAGATGGCGATTGGACATCTCGACCACGCATCCTTGATGAAGGCAATCGAGTTGTTGGGCACTAAAGTCGCCCCGCAGGTGCGCAAAGCACTGGGTTAACAGACTGCACAGACCACGTGACTTCACCCCACAAACCACCCTTTCACAGCATCGTTTGGGTGTTGGACGGGGCGGTGCGAAAAGCCTTTAGAACGTCTGGTCATAGGCACCTACGCCCGGTTCGGTGCGGATTACCGCGTCGATATCGGCAAAGATCGACCGCAGTTCAGCGTCGCTTGCGGGGCTTTCGCAGACCACAACAAGGTTGGGCGTATTGGACGATGCCCGCACCAGCCCCCAGCCGCCGTTTTCCAGAACAACCCGCGCTCCGTTGACTGTCACCACGGTTTTGATCTTTTGTCCGCCAAGGCTGCCACCCTGGGCAGCAAGCGTTTCAAACTTGCTAACGATCCGCGCCAAAATTTTGTATTTCTCTGTATCGGCGGCATAAGGCGACATTGTCGGTGTTGCATATGTCACTGGCAAATCACGCCGCAAATCGCTCATGGATTTGTCCGGGTTGCGGTCCATAAGTTTGCATATCTCAACCGCCACCCGCAAGCCGCAGTCATATCCACGGCCAATTGGATCGGCCAGAAAGAAGTGGCCGGATTTCTCAAACCCAGCCAGCGCGTTAATCTCTTTAATGCGGCGTTTCATATGACTGTGACCGGTTTTCCAGTAATCCGCCTTGGCCCCATTGGCGCGCAGCACCGGATCGCTGGCAAACAGCCCGGTTGATTTCACATCGGCCACAAAGGTTGCATTCGGGTAAATCTGGCACAGTTCACGTGCGATAATGACACCGACCTTATCGGCAAAGATTTCTTTGCCCTCATCATCAACCACGCCGCAACGGTCCCCATCGCCATCAAACCCAAGCGCAAAATCCGCACCCGTCGCCAAGACTGATGCAGACATGTCATGCAGCATTTCCAATGCCTCTGGGTTCGGGTTGTAATGCGGAAAATTGTAGTCCAGTTCAGTATGGCACGCGACCACCTCGACGCCGATCCGTTCAAACAGTTCGGGCGCAAAGGCCGAGGCCGTGCCGTTGCCGGTGGCGCAAACCACTTTGAGTTGGCGGGACATTTTGAAGTCACCAACAAGGTCATCAAGATAGGCATCTTTGACGCCATCGACAAACGTATAGGCACCACCGGGACGGGAAATACCGCGCCCTTCAAGCACAATATCGCGAAGCTCTGACATTTCGTCAGGGCCATGTGTCAGGGGCCGTTCAAAGCCCATTTTCACGCCAGTCCAGCCATTGGGATTATGCGATGCGGTGACCATGGCAACGGCAGGCACATCAAGATGAAATTGGGCGAAATAGGCCATTGGGGACAAAGCAGGACCAATATCTTTGACACTGATCCCGGCCTGCATCAACCCAAGCATCAGCGCGTTTTTGATCGTCAGTGAATAGTCACGATAATCGTTGGCTACCACAATCACCGGATCAATTCCTTGGGCAATCATCTGCGTGCCCAGACCAAGGCCAAGCGCGGTCATACCGGGCAGGTTGATTTGTTCGGGGTATTGCCACCGCGCGTCGTATTCGCGAAATCCGGTGGCTGCGATCATCGGATCACGCAGGAATTCCCATGTGTTTGGTGTCACGTTCGTGGTGGGTTTGACCATGGTTGAAATTCCAGCTCAAATCTTAAAGAAACGTCGTTAAACGTGGCTTATCATCAGCAGAGTGCACCTTAGCTGCGGGCATAGACATCTTCGTAGCGGACTATGTCGTTTTCTTCCAAATAGGCTCCGGTTTGGACTTCGATCAGCACCATTGGTCCCTCGCCCGGATTTTCCAGCCGATGAACAGCGCCCAGCGGAATATAAACCGACTGATTTTCTGAAATCAACTTTACCTCATCATTGACCGTCACCCGCGCGATGCCTGCCACAACGATCCAATGTTCAGCGCGATGCACATGGCTTTGCAGACTTAATATACCGCCGGGATGCACATGAATACGTTTGACCTGAAACCGGTCGGCCAATACCAGCGTTTCAAACCAGCCCCATGGCCGATGATCGACCGGAAATTTCACTGCCTGTTTGGCATCTCGGTCCCTCAGCACCTGCACCGCTTGTTTGACGTTCTGGGAATCCGATATGTCGGCGACCATCACCGCATCGCGCATCGCAACTGCAACTACATTTTTCAGTCCGATACCCACCAGTTCGATTTCGTCGCTTTCCGATCGCAGCAGGCTGTCCTCACAATTAAGCACCGTGCTGTTTTTCGACAGCGCATTTCCGGCACCATCCTTGTCGGATTCACGCCATACCGATTGCCAGCTCCCCAGATCAGACCATTGTCCATCATAGGTGACAACGCTGACATTGGTCGCCTTTTCCATCACCGCATAGTCGATTGAATTTTCAGGGACTTTGGCCCAGGTTTCCGGGTCAATCCGGGTAAAACCAAGGTCCGTGCTGACCGTGCCAATCGCCGCACTAACGGTTTCAAGCACCTCTGGGGCATGATCGGCAAAGGCCTGAATCAGCACATCAGCACGCGTCAGAAAAACCCCGGAATTCCACAAGTGACTTTCATCGTTAAACAGTTTTTGCGCCGTGACCTCGTCAGGTTTTTCCACGAAGCGGGCCAGAGCGTGCACCCCCGGATGGGTCTGTACACTCGTTTCCAGCCAGCCATAACCTGTTTCCGCGCGCTCAGGTTTGATGCCAAAAGTGACGATCTGGCCTTCGCTGGCCGCGGATTCGCCCATTTCCACCGCCGTGCGAAAGTTCTGTGGATCAATCACCACATGATCGCAAGGCACCAGCAAAACCATTGCATCAACGTCACCTTGTTTCGCCAAAAGAGCTGCTGCGACCGCTGCCGGGGCGGTATTTCGTCCTGTAGGTTCAATCAGGATCTGCAATGGGGTGATGCCTTTGGCCTCAAGCTGTTCAGTGACGATAAAGCGAAAATCATCGCTCGTGACGATCAGCGGATTGGTAAACCCCTCACCGGCAAAACGGTCGATTGAGGCCTGAAACAGGCTTTCTTCACCAATGACATTCGAGAACTGTTTCGGAAAACTCTTGCGTGACAGCGGCCAAAGCCGGGTGCCGGACCCGCCACAAAGTAAAACTGGTGTGATCATGGAAGTTTCCCAAAAAGTTCATAAGTAGAAAAATCATTCAATTTGGCCATAGTAACCCATTAAAAGCTATAGAAAATTCAGGTTGCGCGCAAATCGGCCGGATATTTTCCGCAAGCCCAAATATACGGATCACTTTTAGCAGTCGCAGCTTAGCCAAGGCATCCACATCTGCAAAATTTTCATGGACTCTAAAGCTGTTAAAACATGGTTAATGCTCCTTAGTTAAATACCTTGTAAGGTTGGCGTGGCAGCCGCGACCACCGGTTACTACAAAGGCCGAATCAACTTTGAATTTCAACCAAGAGAAAGCTCTGGATGGTACTACTTACCGCCAATCGTGCTAAATCGGTCAAAGATTAACCATGATGGCGGATTTCGCCCGACGCTGACGTCAGCTAAGTCATTGTTAATAAACCTTTACTGCTAAGTGTCTCAACCAACTTTTGAATTTCTGATACAATTTTGTTTGTGCTGCTCAAAGATTGTGCTACCCCTTAACGGATTATTTACACATCAAATTTGAGTTCGTTTCGGGGGAACGTCTGTGTTTGATTTTCGACACCACGAAGTTGAGCTTAGTTTAGAAGAAGAAATTGAGATGGTCGTCGCGCGACCAGCGATGTTCTCAAAAGCTGAACCTGTACAGGGTATTGATGGGTTTGCGATTGCAAAACGCCTGTTTGATATCGTTTTCAGCCTGTTGCTGTTGCCGGTTTTGGCCGTTTTGGCCGTCGTTCTTTTGATCCTCAATCCGTTCATGAACAAAGGTAAATTGTTCTACCTACAGATCAGGATGGGCAAGGATTGCAAAGCTTTTGTGGCGATAAAGTTCCGTTCGATGGAAGAAGCTGGCAAAATCACCAGAGGCGCTGATGATCCGTTGGAAAAACATCGTATCAACTGGCTTGGCCGGATGTTGCGGAAATCACGTTTTGATGAGCTACCCCAGTTGATCAACGTGCTGAAAGGCGACATGAGTCTGATCGGGCCTCGGCCAGACTATTTTCACCACGCCCGCCGGTTTGTAAAAAATATTCCAGGGTACAGGGACCGCCATGCGGTGCGTCCGGGAATCAGCGGCCTTGCACAAACCGAGATTGGGTATGTAGAGGGATACGAGGCAACAAGAACCAAGGTTCAGGCCGATATCTACTATATCAACAATGCAAGTCTTAAGCTGGATACATGGATATTTTACAGAACACTGGTGACGGTGTTTTGTCTAAAAGGTGCCGATTAAACAGGAAACACGGCCGCTGAAATTGGCTTGTTCGTTTCCTTATCTAAACAAAGCGAAACACATTGGTTCGCTTTGTCAAAGCACCTGTGAAATGCCAGGCATTTTCGCAATGGCTGCAATGTTGCTGGGATGGCAAACAGGCGCACATAGTATGCTAGACATTTTGCACTGTATGCGCTTTTGCTTGTTGCGAAACAGCATTCAAGAGGATTCACCATGAAATCAGCGATTAGTATCACCCTTGGTCTTTTGCTTTGCGGAACAGCCGGGGCTGCCTTTGCCGCAGACCAATGCGCGGCTGGAAAAACTCTTGCGAGTGGCAAATTGACGATCGCCACCGG
>JAHRVZ010000436.1 GCA_019090405.1 Paracoccaceae bacterium | reverse complement strand
GGCTACCTGAACCGTGTCCGGCCATGCCACCTGACACTTCTTCGGTCGCTTCACCGGCCAGTTCTTCGGGCAGGATCAGGTTCAGAACGATGGCAATCAGCGCCGCTGGCAACAAGCCACTGGTCATCAGGATGCGCAGCGTGTCAGGCAAATGCTGAACCGCACCCGGTTCCAGTTGCAAGCCCAGTCCGATGGAGATCGAGATAGCAAAGATCACCATATTACGCCGATTCCAATCAACATCTGACAGCATCGACATACCCGCAGCGACCACCATACCGAACATCACGATCACACCACCACCCAGCACTTCGATGGGGATGGTGCGGATGATGGCGCCTACTTTGGGGATCAGCCCGCAAACGATCAGGAATATCGCGCCGATGGTCACCACGTGACGACTCATGACGCCGGTCATGGCGATCAGGCCGACGTTCTGGCTGAACGATGTGTTCGGGAAACCGCCAAACATCCCGGCAATCGCAGTGCCAACACCGTCAGCATAGGTCGCGCCCTGAATTTCAACGTCCGTTGCTTCGCGCCCAGCGCCACCTTTGGTGACCCCGGATACATCGCCTACGGTTTCAATGGCCGAGATAAAGGCCATCAGGCAGAACCCGATTACGGCAGCTGCCGAGAATTCAAACCCGTATTTGAATGGCTGAGGCAGCGCAAAAGCGGCGGCTTTGTTCCAGCTTGCAACGATGCCAAAATCACCGCCAAAGCTGATCATACCAACCATCAACGCATAGATGTAACCGACGATCAAACCAACCAGAACAGCCGAGACTGACAACATTCCACGGGTGAAAAATTTCAATCCCAGCGTAACAACGATAACCACAAGTGCCGCTGACCAATTCAACAGCGACCCATATTCAGGCGTGCCAATGGCCGGAACACCCCCTGCTGCATATTGGATGCCGACTTTGACCAGCGCCAGACCAATCATGGTCACGACCAATCCGGTGACAAGCGGCGGCAGGGCAAAGCGGATTTTGCCAATGAACGTACCAAGGAACGCATGGAATATGCCACCAATGATGACGCCACCAAACAGCGCTGCTAGGCCATCAACGCCTTTGCCAGCAACCAGCGGGATCATGATCGGGATAAACGCAAACGACGTCCCCTGCACGATGGGCAATTTGGCCCCGATCGGACCGATGCTGATGGTCTGAAGCAGTGTCGCAATGCCGGCAAACAGCATCGACATCTGGATCAGATAAAGCAGTTCCGGAAAATCCGGCGAGTTCGAGCCGAACCCAAAGCCTGCCGCGCCGGCGATGATAATCGCAGGTGTGACGTTTGAGACGAACATTGCCAGCACATGCTGAATGCCCAATGGAATCGCCTTGTGTAAAGCGGGTGTGTAATTGGGGTCGCGCAGTTGTTCTGCGGTTCCCAAACCTGTGTTGTTCATTTTCATTGTCCCTTCAGTGCGTGAATCGGGCCATTTTGGCCTCATTGGTTAATTTGTAATCGTCCAGTGAGTCGTAAACCGGTACTCCTCAAGGTTTGCGCCAGTCCCAATGCGGTCGACAACCGCAAACAGACCTGGTGCGTTTAGCGGTGTCAGCACGCCGTGCCAGACTCCGCGGTGAAAATTTATTGCCTGACCGGGCTGCGTTTCAAAGGCCAGCGGAGTGCCCGGTGCGCCATCCTGATCGGGTGCAACAACCACCAAAAAGCCGACATACGCCATCGGTATAAACGATTGCGAGCCATCTGGATGGCGTTCCATCAGCGCAATTTTCAATGGCAACGAACGGGGTTCGGCGTTGAACAGGCTGATCCCCGCGGCCCCATCAGCGAAATCCAGTTGCGCCCGATCATGATAGCGACCGCACAGACCCTGATTGATGACTTTGTCCGGCGCACCGCTGCAATCCATCAAATCCCCAAAGGGGGCAAACGCAGTGGCCGTGATCGGCTGGATGCGAATGTCGCGGTTCATGCAGGCAGCACCTCACACAACCGTAGTTCTGCGATACGTTCGACCTGTCGGCAGGCTTCGGCAAATTCGGTGTCGCGGTCATTTTCGACGCGACGCTGGAATGACGCCATAATCGAGGCTTTGGTCTGGTCGCGCACCGCGATGATAAATGGAAAGCCGAATTTGGCTGTATAGGCCTTGTTCAGGTCAACAAATGCAGCGCGTTCCGCATCGGTCAACGCATCAAGCCCGGCACCAGCCTGTTCCGCAGTCGACTCTGCTGTCAGCCGTTTGGCCTGTGCCAGCTTTCCGGCCAGATCGGGGTGCGCGGTCAGCACGCCAAGGCGTTCCGCATCTGTCGCTGATCGAAACATGCGGGCCAAAGCGTTGTGCAGCCCCCCCGCCGTGTCATGAGCAGGCCCAAGTTCAAGATCATAGGCACGATCCGCGATCCATGCGGAATGTTCGAAAATACTGCCAAAGCTGGCAACAAATGTCTCTCGTTCCATCTGCGAAGGGCGCGGTGTATCCACAGGCGGATGATGTTTGGCCCAATGCTCGGCAATCTGTTGCCGTGTGGCGAACCAGACATCCGAATGGCCCTGCGCATAATCCAGAAAACGCTTTAGCGCCATCACCCGACCGGGCCGGCCAACCAAACGGCAATGCAGCCCAATCGACAGCATCTTGGCCTGCCCGTCGTTTCCTTCGGCATACAGCGCATCAAAACTGTCCTTGAGATAGGCATAAAACTGATCGCCCGAATTGAACCCCTGCGGTGTCGCGAACCGCATGTCGTTGCAATCCAGCGTATAGGGAACAATCAACTGATCCCGATCCCCAAAGCGTGACCAATAGGGCAGATCATCCGAATAAGCATCTGCGACATAATCAAAACCGCCCTCTTCGGCGGCCAGACGCACCGTTTTCATTGAGCAGCGCCCAGTGTACCAACCTGTCGGGCGCGTGCCGACAACTTCGGTGTGCAAACGGATTGCTTCGATCAGATCGGCACGTTCGGTTTCTTCGCTGGCGTCTTTATATTCGACCCATTTCAACCCGTGGCTGGCAATATCCCAATCGGCAGATTTCATCGCCGCCACATGATCGGGCGACCGGGCCAATGCCGTGGCCACGCCGTAAACCGTGATTGGCACATCCTTTAGCAATCGGTGCAAACGCCAGAACCCGGCGCGAGACCCGTATTCATAGACCGTTTCCATGTTCCAATGCCGTGCGCCGGGCCACGGCGCAGCCCCGACGACTTCGGACAAAAAGGCCTCGGACGCCGCATCGCCATGCAGGATGTTGTTCTCACCACCTTCTTCGTAGTTCAGCACAATCTGAACCGCAATTTTGGCGCCACCTGGCCATTTGGGATCAGGGGGATTGGCGCCATAACCAATCATGTCGCGCGGGTATCTGTTCACTTTGGTCTCGATCTATGGTTGCTTGTGTTTACCCTAATAAGTCAGAACAATGGCTTGGTTTATCAAATAATCCCAAAAACACTGTCAAATATGCAGCATTTGCCAAAACCTGCCCAATGCGCCACACCCGATGCAACAAAAGGAGGCATTCATGACCGGCTATCTGACCACCCACGTACTGGACACAGCCCGAGGTTGCCCCGCGGCCGGGCTGCGAATTGATCTGCTGCGGATCGAAGGATCGGTTCGCACCCATATTCGCACGCTTTTTACCAACGACGATGGGCGCACGGACGAACAAATCCTGCCCGCAAGCGAATTCAGCCGAGGAACTTATGAGTTGGTGTTTCATGCCGGGGCATATCTGGATGCCAGTGGTATCCCACCGGAAGAACCGCGTTTTCTGGATGAAATCCCGCTGCGGTTCGGAATGTCAGAAGCAGCCCACTATCATGTGCCGCTTTTACTGTCGCCCTTTGGCTATTCGACCTATCGGGGCAGCTAAAGCGTCTAATCCCCGGCCATATGGCACATATTTGGGCCTAAGGTTTGAAATCGGTTTGGTAAAGCGTTTCACCCGTCAAGCCAGCGGTCGCAGCGACAGCCCCAAGCCGACCTATTTCATCCGAACTTTTGGCACCCGCCCCGTTGCCTCCGGTCAGCGCTATAATCCGGTCAGATTGCGCATAAATCAATGGCTTGCCGGTCGGTGTGCAGGAGGTCACGCAACTGCCCGAGGTGATTGATTTATATTTCAGATCAGGCATCACTTCTAACAACATGCCAGCCAGCGCATCCCTTTCAACCGCATCACCATCACTGCGAAACCAGTTCTTAAGGTCATCCTCAGTCTCCAAGGCCATATCGACCGGCCCACCGCCTAGTTTCAGCCAACATTTGCCATCCGGATACTTAACCGGTGGCAACGCATAAATGTCAGTGGACCCGTCAGGCGACACATATATCAGCGACGGCATATTGCGAAGACGCGCCGCTTCGTCTGTGTCCATCTCAAAAAAAGTAATGGTCCGCGCGAATGTCGTCATCTTTATCGGTTCGGCCAGCAACCCTTTGGTTTTGGAAAACGGCCCGCAGGCGACGATAACTTTTTCGGCATGATATTGCTGGCCATCCGCGCAGCTGACCGCCACGCCGTCGCCCGTTTCATCGAGTTTGACCACTTCGCTGCGGACCAGCGTCGC
>JAHRVZ010000045.1 GCA_019090405.1 Paracoccaceae bacterium | reverse complement strand
GCGAGCGTGCCGCCGATTTGACCTGCGCCGATAAGCGCGATTTTTGGTCTGGCCATGTGATAGGTCTCCGGTCCGATGAATTCGGGCGTTGACTAGAACGTCAGAGGCGCAGACGCAAGGGTCAGACGCTGCGGCCCGAACGCAGGGTGGCCTTGTTCGGACCAGTCCGAATACAGCAAAGCGGTTGAGCAAGAACGATTTTTTAAGGCAAATGCATGTTAGAGTTGAATGTTGTGTTTTTTGCGATGGCGGTGCCGGCGGTGCTGTTCGCCGGTTTTGCCAAGGGTGGTTTTGGAGGAGGAGCGGCGTTTGCATCGACATCGATTCTGGCGCTGGTGCTTCAACCGGTGCAGGTTCTGGCGCTGATGTTGCCGATGCTGATGATGATGGATGTTGCCGCTTTGGGCGCGTTTTGGAACAAGTGGAACTGGTATGATGCAAAGGTAATGATATTGGGGAGCATTCCCGGCATCGCGATAGGTGTCTGGCTGTTTCGAATTGCCGATGCTGATATGTTGCGATTGATGATCGGGGTAATGTCGATTGCATTTGTGCTGTGGCAATTGGCGAAATCAACCGGGATCGTGCGGCCTTTTGCAAACCGCTTGCCGGGTTGGGTAGGCGTACTGTCAGGTGTGGTGGCTGGGTTCACCAGCTTTGTAAGCCATGCAGGTGGGCCGCCAGTGGCGGTTTACCTGCTGTCGCAGAAACTGACCAAAACGCAATATCAGGCCACGACGGTCATCGTGTTCTGGGTTATCAACGCGGCGAAGGCCATTCCCTATGCCTATCTGGGAATGTTCACGATTCAGTCCGGGCTTGCAAACCTGGCGCTGGCGCCGGTTGCGTTTCTGGGTGTTTGGTTGGGCGTACGTGCGCATCACATCGTGTCAGAAAGACTGTTTTTCGGGATCACCTATGTTGTGCTGTGTCTCACCGGAAGCAAACTGATCTGGGTCGCCGTCACGTAGGGTGGTGAAATTCCACGCCTCTGCACTTACTACAGTTTTGGGAAGTCAAACGTCGTTGCCCTGCGGAGCCAATGTTTCAGACAGGCTTTCATAAGACCTCCCCGATGCGACAAGACAGGTTTCGCCGTCCGGCTTGGTGACTGTAATCGTCCAACTGCCCGTTTCAGCAGAGGCAAACATTTCGATCACCGCATTGTTGGTGCCCAACCCAATACTTTGCCGGGTCTCGCCATATGCGGTTGCCAACCGTTCCAGAACCAAGGGACGCGGAGCGCAGTTGCGATTGGTTGCAGCTGAAACATCCTGAGCAGCAAGAGCCATTGCACCCAGACCCATGGTCATTTTGAATAGTGTTTTCATCATCTGATTACTCTTTCCATCCACAAGCCGGGATTGGCCCGACATCGAAAACCCTGCACTTGTGATACTTCAAATTAGTTAACGAGCCGTTCGACGTGCTGAAATGCTGCGACGCGGCGCTTTTACCCTTGAACTTTCCGTTCAAAAATGCCCCTTGGTGCGCAACTTTATGACCTCAGGAGAATCCCAATGGGTACTCAATTCCGACCTTACCGATCTGTTCTGTATATTCCGGCATCAAAAGAGAGGGCTTTGGACAAGGCCAAGTCCTTGCACGTTGATGCGATCATCTTTGATCTTGAGGATGCGGTGACCGCCTCGGAGAAAGACAGCGCGCGGGATTTGCTGGCAACCACATTGGCCACAGGCGATTATGGCGCGCGCATGCGGATCGTGCGGATTAACGGGCTGGACACGGAATGGGGGCAAGCGGATGCCAAAGCCGTCCGCGACATGAATGCAGACGCAGTGCTATTGCCAAAAGTTGGCAGTCCTGCGGATATCGACGCCTTGGCGGAAATCACCGGCGACATGCCAATCTGGGCAATGATGGAAACGCCTCGCGGCATGTTGAATGCAGCCCAAATCGCGGCGCATCCGAAACTGACGGGTATGGTGATGGGCACGAATGACCTAGCCAAAGAGATGCAAACCCGGTTTCGCGCAGACCGAGAACCGTTGCTTGCCGGGCTGGGTTTGTGCCTGCTTGCGGCCAAAGCCGAAGGGCTGGTTATCGTTGATGGTGTCTATAACGCCTATAAAGACGACGAAGGGCTGGCCGTGGAATGTGCGCAGGGTCGTGACATGGGGTTTGACGGCAAAACATTGATCCATCCGGCACAGGTGAAAATCGCGAATGATGCGTTTGGCCCATCTGCGGATGAGGTTGATCTGGCGCGCCGTCAGATTACTGCATTTGAGGAAGCTGAGGCCCAAGGGCAGGGCGTCGCAGTGGTCGACGGACGCATTGTTGAAAATCTGCACGTTGCCACGGCCCATGAAACTCTGGCAAAAGTAAAGGCAATAGAGATTCTGCAAGCGGAGTAGCAAGCTATGGGTTTTGGATTATTGATTTTAGGTGTGTTGGCCTGGACCGGCGCACATTTCTTTCAGCGTTTACTGCCTGCGCCGCGCGCGGCAATGGGGGATAAGGGCAAAGGCGTGGTGGCTCTCGCCATTGTAGCCGGGATTGTGTTGATGGTGATTGGCTTTCGGGCAGCGCCTGATATTTATGTCTGGTCACCCCCGACATATATGGTTCACATCAACAACCTACTAATATTGGTCGCAATCTTCATGATGAGCCCGGCACCAAAGAAAGGCGTCCTGCTTAACAAGATGCGGCACCCGATGCTAACAGGTTTCATGGCTTGGGCCGTGGCGCATTTGCTGGTGAACGGTGATTTGGCGGGTATTATCCTGTTCGGCGGGTTGCTGCTTTGGGCGCTTATTCAGGTCAGGCTAATCAATAACGCCGAACCAGAATGGTCGCCAGCAGAACCCGGAGCAATTGCCAAAGACGCAATGTTTCTTGTTGCCTCGCTGGTTATTATGGCGGTCATTGGCTATATCCACGGCTGGCTTGGCGTATGGCCTTTCCCGTCATGAGCACAATTTACCGACTTTTGACCGAAGACGATACATCGGCCTTTTGCCATAAAGTCAGTAACGCACTGGCCAATGGCTGGTCGCTGCATGGCGACCCGACCTATGCCTATGACTCTGCACGCGGCGTTATGCGCTGCGGGCAGGCGGTAATCAAAGACATTGCCACACCTTATACAGCCGATATGAAACTAGGAGAACAGTGAATGGCCAAGACCAATACGGGTCGCTTTTTCGAGGATTATGCGGTTGGCGATGTGCTGACCCATGCAGTCCCCCGAACTGTATCGGGCGGCGAGCGCGCATTGTATCACGCGCTGTATCCAGCACGTCATGCGCTGTATTCATCGGACGAATTTGCCCGGTCTTGTGGTCTGCCTTGCAGCCCGCTTGATGATATGGCGGCGTTTCACATGGTGTTTGGTAAAACGGTTCCGGATGTATCGCTGAACGCGGTTGCCAATCTGGGGTATGGCGAGGGGCGTTGGCTTTGCCCGGTCTATGCCGGAGATACATTGCAGGCCACGTCCGAGGTTATTGGCCTAAAGCAGAATTCCAGTGGAAAAACCGGCGTTGTTTATGTGCGAACAAAAGGCACCAACCAACGCGATGAAACCGTGTTGGATTATGTGCGCTGGGTAATGGTGCGCAAAAACGATTTGTCTGCGCCTGCCCCCACAACAGTGGTGCCTGACCTAAAGGCTGCCCTGAAACCCGCCGATCTGATGATTCCAAAAGGTCTGGATTTCACGGGGTACAACTTTGCACTGGCAGGGGAGCAACACAGGCTGGATGACTATGAAATCGGTGAACAGATCGACCATGTAGATGGTGTCACGATTTCAGAAGCTGAACACATGATGGCTACGCGTCTTTGGCAGAATACTGCAAAGGTGCATTTTGATGCGACTGCGCGCCCGGATGGCAAGCGGCTGATTTATGGCGGACATATCATTTCGATGGCACGGGCGTTGTCGTTTAACGGGTTGGCCAATGCGCAGATGGTTGTCGGATTAAACGCAGGCGCGCATGCCAACCCCTGTTTCTCGGGCGATACTGTGCGGGCCTGGTCCGAAGTTTTGGACAAAGCCGAGACATCTGCTCCGGGTGTCGGAGCGATTCGATTGCGGTTGGTGGCGACGCGGGGGGGCGATCCGTTTCAGTTGCGCGCAGATGGTGGTAAATACCTTCCTGACGTTCTTTTGGATATGGACTATTGGGCGTTGATGCCGGTTTAGCAGCGGATCTGGTATTGCGCGACACGCCTTGCCAAGGCTGGCACCCGCCCATTGATGATTTCCGAAGCGATATGAGCGCCCATTTTTCGTGATTAACCCGATATTACCAAAGAGATGGGCAATATTGAATTTGCCCAACCAAAGGAAATCATCTTGATGTCGAAACTTTGTGATCACACGACTAAAAGCTGTGATCACATACTGCTGAGAATTTGTATGGTGTCACCAAAAAAATTGCACTTAAGTGAACCACGCTCGTGACAGTTCTGAAAAAAACCTTAATAAGAGCATAAGCTAACCGGAATCCGGAAAGGAGCCATCATGGGAGCAGACGCAAATCGCGGGGACCGCCCGCTATCGCCTCATATGTCTATCTATCGCCCTCAGATTACATCGGTCTTATCAATTCTGCACCGGATCACTGGCGTTGGTATGTCGGTTACAGCGGTATTGATTGTCTGGTGGTTTATTGCTGCGGCAACTGGTGCAGATCAATTTGCGTTTATTGATGGCATTTTGACATCTTGGTTTGGGGTGCTGATCATGGTCGCCTCGCTTTGGGCGTTCTGGTTTCATTTCTTCAACGGCATCCGGCATCTGCGCTGGGATGCTGGCGTTGGCATGGGAATTGGCGAGACAATGCGCAGCGGTAAGGTCGCCGTCGGCTTGTCCATCGTAATGACACTCTTAACCGTCATTCTTGCGACATAGGGGAACGGCATGTCTTTTCTGACCGAATATAAACGAGTCGCAGGACTTGGTTCTGCCAAATCTGGCACCGAACACTTTATCCATCAGCGCCTGACTGCGATCGCGCTGATCCCTTTGACGCTTTTGTTTCTGTACACATTCGTCGGGGCATTGGGGTCTGGTCATGCGGCGGTGATTGAAACCTATTCCCACCCTGTCCCGGCCTTGATTGCGATCATGTTTATCTGGGCTGTGTTCAGCCATTTGCGTCTGGGACTTCAGGTGGTGATCGAGGATTATGTTCCCAACCATCGTGCGCAGCAACGGTTGTTGATTGCCAACGCGCTGATTTGGCGGGGCGTGGCCATTGTTGGCCTGTTCGCTATTGCCCGCATCGCTCTTTAAGAGCCCGAACGGAAGAGACTGATTATGG
>JAHRVZ010000435.1 GCA_019090405.1 Paracoccaceae bacterium | reverse complement strand
CCATTCTTTGCGCACGTCTTCGCGGTCGCGCAATTCCTGCGGTGTGCCTTCGAACACCACATGACCGTGGCCCATCACATAAACCCGATGCGCGATGTCCATGGCGATTGACAGCTTTTGTTCAACCAGCAACGTTGCAATACCGCGTTTGGCAATCTCTTGCAGCAGTTGCGCCACCCGCTGCACCATCTGCGGTGACAGTCCCTCTGTCGGCTCGTCAATCATCACCAGATCCGGATCACCCATCAACGTGCGGCACATCGTCAGCATTTGTTGCTCGCCGCCGGACAATACCGACGCCTCGACATCGGCGCGTTCCCTGAGATTTGAGAACATGTCGAACATGTCCTGCATCTTCCAGCGCCCGGCGCCGTCCTTTTGACCGGGTTTCAGACCAAGGATCAGGTTCTGCCGTGTGGTCAGTCCGGGAAAAATATCACGGTTCTCGGGAACATAGCCTATTCCCAGATTGGCGATTTCATACGACGTTTTGCCGGCAATCTCTTGCCCATTCAGTTTCACTGATCCAATCGGTGCGACTTCGCCAATGATGGCTTTGCATGTGGTAGAGCGCCCCACTCCATTGCGCCCCAAAAGGGCAACAATCTCGCCCTCTTGAATGTTCAGGTTCACCCCCTGAAGGATATGCGACTTGCCATAATAGGCATGAAGATCAGTGACTTCCAGCATATTAGTGATCTTCCTCTAATGCAGCGCCCAGATATGCCTCTTGCACTTTTGGATCTGCGCGCACCTCTTCGGGACGCCCGGTTGCGATAATTTCGCCATAGACCAGAACCGAAATATAATCGGCCAGACCAAACACCACGCCCATATCATGTTCGACCATAATCAGGGTTTTGTTTTCCGTCACTTTGCGGATCAGATCGACGATATAATCGGTCTCAGAATGGCTCATCCCGGCGGTGGGTTCGTCCAGCATGATGACATCTGCGCCACCGGCCATGGTTATACCAATCTCAAGCGCGCGTTGTTCAGCATAAGACAGAACACCCGCAGGCAATTCACGCCGTGCCGTCAGGTTGATCTGTTCCAGAATGGCATCTGCTGCATCGGTCAGTTCCTGAGACTTTGAGACCATCGTCCAGAACGAATATTTATAGCCTTTTGACCACAACAAAGAACATCTTACGTTTTCAAACACTGACATCTTTGGAAAGATATTGGTGATCTGAAACGACCGGGACAGCCCCATACGATTGATCTCAAACGGGGCTTTTCCAACGATATCATGGCCATGCAGGCTGATTTTGCCACCACTGGTCGGAAACCGCCCGGTGATAAGGTTAAACAAGGTGGATTTCCCAGCCCCGTTTGGCCCGATAATCGCGTGACGTTCGCCCGGTGCAATCGAAAGGTCAACACCCCGGATAATCTCGGTTTTGCCAAAGCTTTTGCGCAAACCGTTCAGTTCAAGTGCGGCAGCGGTCATGCGTCACCTCCATCAATAGCGTTGGCGCGGTGCCATGTTTCCACCAGGTCCGGCGCATTGCGTTTGGTGATCCAAAAGCAGATCAAAGCCAATCCAATTGTGACGCTCCAGGGTATCATGCTTGATGTGTCAATATCGGTCCAGAACAATACCATTTCGGCCTCGCCCACCGGCGCGTGGCGACTGTAGAACATGATCTCAACAAACCCTGAAGCCGCCAGTATCCCAATGGCCGCCGGGATCAGCGTTTTGATGTACGGTACGATCAGCATTTTGGCGTTGCCCAGTCTGAATGCAGGAACGTGCATCATCAGCACTCCCGCCAGACCACCCGGAAAAAACATCACCGTAGCGACAAACAAGCCGCCCACATAAAGCTGCCACAGCTCGGTCTGCAAGCTGAGGACCGTTTGCAACAACGTAAACACAATCGCGCCGATGATCGGTCCGAAAAAGAACCCGACGCCGCCCATGAATGTGATCAACAGGATTTCCCCGGAAAGAAGAAGTCCCAGGTTCTCCGCTGTCAGAAATTCGTAGCTGATGGCAAAAAGTCCACCTGCAATACCGGCGAAAAATCCAGCCGCACAGAATGAATAATACCGCACCCAACGCGCAGAGTAGCCCAGAAATTCGGCGCGTTCCGGGTTGTCACGAACAGCGTTGGCCATGCGACCAATAGGAGTGCGCGAAAACAGATACATCAAAAGGGCCGACAGCATCACCCAGAACGAAATCAGGTAATAGACGTCGATTTGTTGCAGGAATTCATTGCCAAAAAACGGAAGACTCATTGTCCGATCCCCGCTGATGCCTTCTTCGCCGCCAAAAAAGGCAACAATGATGATGGAACATGCCGCAATCAACTCGCCAATGCCCAGTGAAATCATCGCGAAAACGGTCCCCGCACGGCGGGTTGAAAATGAACCGATGATGGTTGCCAGCCCCAGCCCGAAAAGCCCACCAAACAATGGCAGCAATGGCAACGGAAGCGGTATCGAATAGTCTTCGACATAGTTCATGATGTGAACACACATGAACCCGCCGACCCCCATATAGACCGCATGACCAAAGCTTAGCATGCCGGCCTGCCCCAGCAACATATTGTAAGACAGCGCAAAAATGATGGTGATGGCCATCTGGTTCATGATGGTAATGGCCGAGTTTGAGGTGAACACAAAAGGCATCACCAGCAGGAACGCCCCGGCTATCAGCCAGGGCAGCACCATTGAAAACGAAACGCCTGTTGGTCGCACTGTGCTGTTTTGAGTTGAATCGCTCATGAGTCACGCTTTCCGAACAGGCCATAGGGGCGCACAACCAGAATGAACACCATCAGCATGTAAGGCAGGATCGGTCCAATTTGCGGCAGCGTCAGTGTCCACAGATCACGCAGCGCGCTTTCAGACATTTCGACGGGTTTCTCCAGACCAAGAGCCAACAGGATATCCGCGAACTGAAAACTTGACGAAGCGGCAAAGGTTGTCATCCAACCAATCAGCAACGACGCCACCAACGCCCCCCAAAGAGAGCCAAGTCCGCCAATCACGATGGTTACAAAAACGATGGATCCAAGCAAAATCGCCATACCGGGAAAAGTGCTAAGCTGTGGACCAGCAATAACACCGGCCAGACCTGCAAGCGCTGTACCAACCCCAAAAACCCCCATGAACACCATCGGCACATTGTGACCAAGGTTTTCCACGGTGCGCGGATAGCTAAGAGCCGCCTGAATGACCATGCCCACACGTGTACGGGTCAGGATATACAGCAAGGACAAAAAGATGCTGATCGAGACAAAAATCATGAACACTTTGTAGGCAGCAATATTGTTGTTTCCTATTGAAAACAAAGCGAAATCCAGAATGGCGGGTTCTCTGTACGGAACCAGATTGTTCCCCCAGATGAACTTTACAAATTCTTCAATCAGAAATGCGAGACCAAAGGTGAATATCAGCTCGGGGACGTGACCATATTGGTGGACTCGGCGCAGGCCATAGCGTTCGACACCCGCACCGGCGATTCCGACGATCACAGGTGCCAGCAGCAGCCCCATCCAGAACCCCATATATGTACTGATCTCATAGGCAAAATACGCGCCCAGCATGTAAAAACTGGCATGTGCAAAGTTCAGCACACCCATCATCGAGAAGATAAGTGTCAGTCCCGCAGAAAGCATGAACAACAAAAGCCCATACACCAGTCCGTCGATCAGGTTGACAAGAAAAAACTCCATGTCACCTCCCCCTCTGGTCGTTTTTTATTGATTGAATTCAGGATGGCCACCGCGCCGCAGATAACCGGCGCGGTGGTCAATGTCGTTTAGGGTCGTTTCATTTCACAGGTGGTGGTGCTGTCTGCACCGGCCATCTCGACCGTGTTTTCAACAAGCAACCCATAGCCAGAATTGTCATAATCGAACGCCACATCGTCATCGGTGTGAGACAAGATATACATGTTCTGGATCGCCTGATGGTCCTCGGGGCGCATCACTATCTTGCCTCCCCAGATGCTATCATGCTCCATACCTTCAAAGGCATTGGCAATTGCCACAATATCGGTCGCTGATCCAACCTCATTGATAGCCTTGGCCAACATTTCGACAACGTTGGTAATACGGGGCTGACTTAGGTCACCTTCGGGGTATTTTGCCTTGTATGCAGTGGCATATTCGGCAGCCCGGTCTGAGGTATTTGGATTGAGCGCGTCGACACTAACCACCCGCAACGACCCTTTTCCTTTTTCACCAAATGTCGCTGTAATACCGTCAGCAGATGCATAGAAAGTATATATCGGTCCGTCAAATCCAGATTCCAGGACGGCCTTGCCCAAACCAACCATATCCGATCCCCAGTTGCCCGTGATAACCGCATCCGCATTGGAGGCGATAATTTTACGAGCATAAGGGGTGAAATCCTTGACCTTGCCAATAGGATGCAATTCGTTTCCGACGATTTCAATCTCAGGGCGCTTAGCCGCAAGATCGCGAACGGCACCAGCTGCCACGGCCTTCCCAAAGGAATAATCCTGACCAATGACATAGACTTTACTCAGGTCATTGTTCTGCGCGATGACATCGGTCAATGCGTCCATTTTAAAATCGGCATTGGCATCAAAGCGGAAATGCCAGAAGCTGCATTTATCGTTCGTCAGCGCGGGATCCACAGCAGAATAATTCAGGAACAGGACCAGATCGTCTGGATTACGTTTGTTGTGCTTGTTGATCGCATCAAGGATCGCATGGGCGATACCAGAGGAATTACCCTGCGCGATAAAGCGAATACCCTGATCAATTGCCACCTGCAACTGAACCAGCGCTTCCTTACCGCTTAGTTTATTGTCAAAGGCAACGATTTCAATCATATCGCCATCCAGAACGCCACCGTTCGCGTTAACCAGCTTTTCGGCAGCAAATTCGTACTGATGCAGTCCACTGTTGCCGGTACTGGCCATAAATCCGGATAGCGGCTCGATAAAGGCGATTTTGATGTTCTCGGCGAACAAGGACGAGGCACTTACCGTAAGGGCAAGCGTTGCTCCCAGGCCAAGTTTGAGTGATTTTCGCATGTGTAGGTCTCCCAAAATTATAATAGCCCGTCTTATTGGTGCAGATGCAGCGTCACGAGCTTGTCAAAAGTCTTGCAGATCAGAAAACAATGTCAAGGTTTGCGGCACACTATCCCACAGCGAATTTCATGACGGTTAGGCGACAATTGGCCCAAAGTTATTGCAGACGATACAGCACCGATGTTTCAAGCATCCTATCGACGCGTCACCACATGACGTATAGACACTAACCTACTATGATTAAACATAATAATGCTGGTACATTGAATTTTATGGCTTAGACTTCTCTTTTGGAAAACAACCCAGGATTTTTATGCAGTTTAGTTTCCTTGTCACAATTTTCGAAAATATTTTTAGGAAATATCGTATTGCTCAGCCGCTATCGTGAAGGGAATTGGCAAATAGATGCAAATAAAAGCGTTGGAGTTTGGTTCGCACAGCGAAACAAGGGTTCACATTTGAATTTGAGTCCCAGCCTGCAAAATCAGCCCGTTTCAGGTGCGAACACTTAGCATTTTAGCCGATTCAATCAGCCTTTTGGCATAATATCCCTCAAGCTGCTTTTTCTTAACATGAAACGACGGGCCACCAATATTCAATCCATAGACCTTTGATCCGTTCAACGAATACACCGGCACAGCGATGCCATTCACATCGCGGCGCCAGTCGCCATAGCCTGTGCAATATCCCAGTGTTTCATATTCATGAGCCGCCCGATCATAACTGTCCTGAGCCGCCTGCAGTTTGTCTGGTTGTTCAGCGCGCAATCGGCTGAATGCGGTTTCGCGGTCCTCTTGGGTCATTGCCACCAGAATAACCCGACCAATGGCAGAAAAGAACAACGGCAGTCTTGATCCAACATGCATCGTTAATGACACGTCTTCGCGGGACCGGTGCACCGCTACATAAACCACATCTAACCGGTGAACTTCGCCTATTGCGCAGGTTATATAAGAATTAGGCCCATTGCGCAGCGCACGCATCGCATCCGACGCGCGCTCTCCGATTTCCATGCCCGACAAGACTCCGAATCCCAGTTGCAATACCCCTGCCCCAAGCCGGTAATTTCCGGTCCGTGCATCAGCGACCAGATAGTCCAGTTTGCACAATGTATAGGTCAACCGCGACACAGTCGGTTTGGGCAGGCCAGTACGTTCCGAGATATCAAGGTTCGTCAACTCGACCTCATTGGGGCGAAAACAGCGCAGCACATCCAATCCTCTGGCCAGAGCAGTGATGAAATTCCTGTCTTTGGATTCGTCAGGGTTTGTCGTGAAATCCGGCTCTGCCATGCGTGTCTCCGCCCTAGTCTGCCTTTAATGCCTTTAGTCCATACTCTGCAAAGACCGGCACATATTGACCGATTTTCATTGCCCGTTCAGGGTTGGACGCATTGCCGTCCAAGGCCCGTTTCAACACACCCTGAATGATTGCGGACATGCGAAAGAAACTGAACGACAGGTAAAACCCGAAATTGTCGATACCGGGCAACCCGCGTCGCTCGCAGTATTTGGCAATAAACGCGGCGTCTGTTGGTAAACCCAACGCCGCTCGATCCGCCCCGGCCAGACCACGCCCTTCGGCGCCTGTTGGCATTTGCCATTGCATGATGACTGACGCAAGGTCAGCGTATGGGTGGCCAATGGTGGACAGTTCCCAATCCAGAACCGCCAGACATTTGGTGCCATTTTTCTGGAACATCATGTTATCAATACGATAATCCCCATGTACAAGCGTGCGTTGCCCATCATCGGCAGGCATCTGACTGGCCAGCAATTGCATCAATCTGTCCATCGCTGGAATCGGATCGGTTTCCGTGGCACGATATTGCTTTGACCAGCGGCCAATCTGACGTTCAAAATAGTTGCCGGGCGGCCCGAAATCGCCAAGCCCGACAGCATCGACATCCACCATGTGCAATTCCGCCAGCACCCGGTTCATCTCGTCAATCACTTCGCCACGCCCGGCATTGGTCATATCCGGCATTTCCGGATTCATAAAGTTACGCCCCTCGATATGGTCCATGATATAGAACATCGAGCCGATAACACTGTCGTCCTCACAAAGCAGATGCATCCTGGCGACCGGAACATTGCTACCGGCCAGCGCAGCCTGCACCCGATATTCGCGATCGACTGCGTGGGCGGATTTCAACAATACTCCGGGTGGTTTGCGCCGCAGAACATAGTTCCTGTCAGCGCTTTTAAGTAGAAACGTCGGGTTAGACTGTCCGACCGGGAATTTTGTGGCGCTCAGCGGACCACGATAACCTGGCAAATGCGTGGACAAATAGGAATCGACCGCATCCAGATCAAGCGTTTGAGAACTGTTATCCATTATTTTCCCCTAGCTATAGGTCAAAAACTTTGTGCGTTCGGTTGTCGATAGATGCGGTACTGCATTGAATTCATGTAAGGAAAATTTATCGCCGGAAAAAACAAACCGGGTAATCGAGGTATTTCTGACCTGCAGATTTAACGTGAGCATCTGTTCGGCTGGCGCATTCAAACAAGCCGCTGTCAATTGCCCGATTGCTCCGCCGGAACTGACAACAAGAACCTTTTTGGCCTTGGTATCAACTGCAAACGCGCGCGCGGCGGCGACCCTTGAGACAAAATCGGCCCAGCTTTCCTGCGCATTTCGCAATCCGCCAGTTTGCCATTCCAGAATGGTTTCCCGCAGCGTTCGGAAATGAGTTTTACGCTCGCCCCGTACCACGTCGGGGACATCGCCCTGAAACCGAACACTTAGCAGATCATGAAAATCATATTCGTTGAACCCGGCATGAATTTCCGGCCTCGCCTCAAACCCCATCGCGGCCAATGTCTGCTTTTGCCGCGTCAGAGTGCCAGTGATCAAACGGTCCGGCACCCAGCCAGAGTCGCGCAAAGCGGCACCAACCAGGGCGGACTGTTTATGTCCAAGTTCAGACAATTCATCATAGTTATCGGCCCCAAAAGACGCCTGCCCATGACGGATCACCAGCAATTCTGCCATCAGAATTCGGCCGCCAGTTTGGCTCCGGCCTCTTGGTATTCGCGTGCGACCCGTCCAACCAGTGTGGCCACATCACTCACCTCATCTACAGACCCTACACCCTGACCAGCCCCCCATATTTCTTTCCAGGCCTTTGGTTTTTCCCGGTCAGACCCAAAATCCATCGAACTGGCATCAGCGGTCGGAAGATTGTCTGCATCCATCCCGGCAGCCACAACAGACGGCTTTAAGTAGTTACCAGAAACACCTGTAAACAAAGACGAAGTTATAATATCCTCCGCGCCGCTCGCAACGATCATATCTTTATATCCCTGCTGTGCATTGGCCTCATGCGTGGCAATAAACGGTGAGCCCATATAGCCCAAATCTGCCCCCAAAGCCCGTGCTGCCAGCAAGGATTCGCCGTTAGATATCGCGCCAGACAACAACAACGGTCCATCAAACCAATCGCGGATTTCGCGGATCAGCGCAAAAGGTGATTGCTGCCCGGCATGCCCGCCAGCACCGGCCGCCACGGCGATCAGGCCATCCGCACCTTTGTTGATCGCCTTTTTGGCAAACATGTTGTTGATGATGTCATGCAGAACGATGCCACCGCAAGAATGCGCCGCCTCGTTGACCTCGACCCGCGCACCAAGGGACGTGATCCAGATTGGCACCTTCCATTTGGTGCAAATCTCAAGATCCCGCTCAAGCCGGGTGTTCGAGCGATGCACAATCTGGTTCACCGCAAAGGGTGCCGCCGGACTGTCCGGATTTTGCTGATTGTGTTTGTCCAGCTCTTCGTTGATCTGCTTTAGCCACGATTCAAGAAGCGGCGGATCACCCTCGGCCTCACGCGCGTTTAACGCCGGGAAAGACCCGACAATGCCCGCTTTGCATTGGGCGATAACCAACTCTGGCACCGAAATGATGAACAAAGGCGAAGCGACCAGTGGAATCCGCAGCCCCCGAAGAGCTGCGGGAAGATGACTGTCATTGCGCATTCTTACAATACCTCAAACAAGCCAGCCGCGCCCATACCGCCGCCCACACACATGGTACAGACGACATATTTGACGCCACGGCGTTTGCCTTCGATCAAAGCATGACCAACCATGCGTGCTCCGGACATGCCGTAAGGATGCCCAATCGAAATCGCACCACCATTCACATTCAGAATATCATCCGGAATACCCAGTTGATCCCGGCAATACAGAACTTGAACCGCAAAGGCTTCGTTCAGTTCCCACAGTCCGATATCGTCCATGCCCAGCCCATGCGCGGCCAGCAGTTTTGGCACAGCAAAGACCGGACCAATACCCATCTCATCCGGCTCACATCCGGTGGCCATCACGCCCACATAGCGCCCAAGCGGCTGCAGCCCGCGTTTTTCCGCAACCGAAGCCTCCATGACAACGCTGGCCGACGCCCCGTCTGACAATTGGCTGGCATTACCTGCTGTGATGAATTTACCTTCTTTGATGACACGGCCACCGCTGAATACCGTCTTAAGACCCTGAAGATTATCAAACGACGTTCCCGGACGGTTGCCTTCGTCCTTGTCCAGCGTCACCTCATGTTCGCTGATTTCTCCGGTTTCGCGGTTCTGCATCTTCATGACAGTCGACATCGCCACGATTTCGTCATCTAAACGTCCGGCCTGCTGTGCCTCGTGGGTGCGGGCCTGTGATTGTTCGGCGTATTTGTCCTGAGCTTCGCGGCTGATGCCATAGCGCGCAGCAACGGTTTCTGCGGTTTCCAGCATCGACATATAGATGTCAGGTTTGTTTTCCTGCAGCCAAGGGTCCATTTCAACGCGCATATCAGGGGTTTGCACCAAAGAAATGCTGTCGACACCGCCCCCGACAACAACATCCATGCCATCACAGATGACCTGTTTGGCCGCCGTCGCAATGGCCATCATTCCAGATGCACATTGGCGATCCAGCGACATGCCCGCAACCGTCACGGGCAAGCCCGCCCGCAGAGCTGCCTGACGGGCGACATTGGTGGTGGAATAGCCCTGTTGCAAGGCCGCGCCCATCACACAATCCGAGATTTCCGCCGGATCAACACCGGCGCGCTCAACCGCGTTCGATATCGCATGAGCCGCCAGAGCCTGCGGCGTCGTGGCATTAAAAGCACCGCGATAGGCTTTGCCAATCGGGGTGCGGGCGGTGGAAACGATTACTGCGTCACGCATGATTTTATCCTTTATTTATAGTTTATTAGTCTGTCCATTTCAGCGGTAAACCCTGAGCCTTCGCCGCCTTTTCGGCGTATTTTCGGGTTTGCGAAAAAGCGTCTGCCAGGCCTTTCTGGCCGGTTGGGTCTTGCACCTGCGCAAAGGCTGCCGCGACAGCCTCGGGGGTATTGTCGCCCGGCAGCAAGGTGATGCCTTCGGTTTCATAAATCCGAGCCTGGGCAAAGCACCCCGCACCAGCCCCTAGAATTACACGCGATGGGGCGTCCTCTGACACCAAATACATCAATCCTGAGCTGATCGTTTCCGGGGCCAACAGATCTTTGGCTTCTGGTGGCAACAGCTCTTCGGTCATGCGCGTCATGGCCGTCGGAGCCAGCGTGTTAACCCGGATATCTTTTTTCACACCTTCGATATGAAGCACATTCATAAGCCCAATCATGGCCGCCTTGGCCGCGCCGTAGTTGGCTTGTCCAAAATTGCCATACAATCCAGATGATGATGCTGTAAGCACCACTCGGCCATATTCCTGTTCGCGGAAAATGGGCCAGCAGGCATGGGTCACACAGGCGCTGCCGATCAGATGCACATCAACAACTTTGCGGAAATCGTCCATCGTCATTTTGGCAAATGATTTGTCCCGCAAAATGCCCGCATTGTTCACGGCAATGTCGATGCGGCCCCATTTTTCCATGGTTTTGGCAACCATGTCTGCAACGTCTTCTTCGTTTGCCACGTCAGCCCCATGGGCAATTGCCTCGCCACCAAGCTCACGGATTTCATCGGCCACAGCTTCGGCTGCCTCTGACGAGCGGCCCACCCCGTCAGCAGACACCCCCAGATCATTGATAACAAGTTTTGCACCGCGCGCCGCCAGCCCCATCGCATGAGACCGGCCAAGTCCTGTTCCGGCACCTGTAACGATTGCAACACGACCGTCGAATCTGATTTCTGACATTAAGTTTCCCGTCTAATCAATTGTTATTATTTAAAATCCACGCGAACGCGCGACCTGTTCTGCGTGATATCCGTAATCACCCAGCCATTCCGCCGCAACCCGCGCCCGTTTCATATAAAAGCCCATATCAAAGGCATCAGTCATACCGATACCGCCATGCATCTGCACACCCTCGATCACGGCAAGTTTCGCAGTATCCATAGCACGCGCCTTGGCCAGTGAAACGGCAAACGCTGCGTTATCGGGATCATTATCCAGCACGCGCCCGGCATTGATCACTGCCGAGGCCGTGACTTCGATCTCGCACCACAGGTGGGCGGCGCGATGTTGCAAGGCCTGAAAATTGCCGATGACGGTCCCAAATTGTTTTCGTTCCTTCAGATAGTCAACGGTCATACCGAATGCCCCCGCCGCCAATCCGGTCATTTCCGCCGCCAGTGCCGCCTGCCCGGCTTCAAGTGCGGGTTTCAGAACACGCATCGCGTCATCAACGGTGCCAACCACATTGTCGCCCGTTGCCTCGACATTTTCAAAATCAATACGGGCGGCATCACGACTGTCGATCATGGATTGCGCATTACAGCTTATTCCATCGCGATCTTTGGGCAGATCAAACAGCGTCAACCCCTCATCTGTGCGGGCCAGAACCAGCAGATGGTCGGCAAACCCACCATCAACGACAAATGTCTTGCACCCATTCAGCCGAAACCCATTGCCCAAACGTTCAGCAACCAGACTGGTCGAGTCAGGTGCAAATTTATTGCCCTCATCAATGGCCAAAGCATAGGTTACGTCGCCAGCAGCAATCCCGGCAAGAGCCGCGGCGCTGCGCTCTCCCGTCACCTGACGCAAAGCAGTTGCGGCAATCACCGCACTGGACAGAAACGGACTGCAAACCAGTGTTTTGCCCATTTCAGCCGCCAAAATCCCGGCAGCCGCATGACCCATGTCAGACCCACCAGCGGATTCCGGCACCAGAATGCCGCTCCAACCCATCGCCGCCATGTCTTTCCACAAACTGGGATCGTGGGTTTTGCCCGCATCGCGCAATTTTCGCAAATGTGACACCGGGGCCGCGTCGTCCAGAAAACCACGTGCGGCATCGGCGAGCATGACTTCTTCTTCGGATCTTGTCAGGTTTGCCATGGTTTACGCCCCCAGCCCCAGAACACGCCGCGAAATGATGCCAAGCATCACTTCGGAGGTGCCACCTTCGATTGAATTGGCCTTGGTACGCAGCCAATCGGCCGGATCAGCGCCGCTCTTGCCATCCCATTGCAGCGCATCACTTCCGCTGGCGGACATCATCAATTCGTGGCGTTGCTTGTTCAGCTCGGTGCCGACATATTTCAGCATTGCAGAGGCATCGCCAACACCTTCGCCACCTTCGGCCTGATCTTTATAGCGCTCAAGTGTCAGCCCAATTGCCAGTGCATCAACCTCGGATTTCAATGCAGCCGCCCGTAATGTGGCGTCTGTCAGCCCGCCGGACTGTTCTGCCAAAACAGCCCCTAACGCGCGTCCACCGCCAAGACCTTGCCCGCCAGCGCTGATCATCTCGCGCTCGTGGGTCAGCAAGTATTTCGCCACATCCCAGCCGCGATTGACGGTGCCAACAACCTGGTCCTTGGGGAATTTCACATCGTCAAAAAATGTCTCGCAGAACGGCGATACACCGGAAATCAATTTGATCGGTCGCGTTGTGACACCAGCCGATGCCATGTCGATTAGCACAAAAGAAATACCCAGGTGTTTTTTGGCGTCGCGATCTGTGCGCACCAGCGCGAAAATCCAATCGGCCTTGTCCGCATATGAGGTCCAGACCTTCTGGCCATTCACCAGCCAATAATCACCTTTGTCATCGCACCTGGTCTGAACCGAAGCCAGATCCGACCCTGCTCCTGGTTCGGAATAGCCCTGACACCAGCGCAACTCACCACGTGCAATTGGCGGCAGATAGTGCTGTTTTTGCTGTTCAGTGCCAAAATGCAACAAGGCCGGTCCAAGCATCCAGATACCAAAACTAAGCAGCGGCGGGCGTGCATTGATCCGCCCCATTTCCTGTTGAAATATCTTTTCACAGGCCCGGTCCAGCCCGGCGCCCCCAAAGGCTGTTGGCCACGTCGGAACCGTCAACCCCTTTGCCGCCATGCGTTCCAGCCATATCCGCTGGGCATTTGACTGAAAGACCCAAGTCCTGCCACCCCAACAAATATTGTCTTCAGCGGTGCTCGCATCGCGCATTTCTGCGGGGCAGTTCTGCTCTAACCAGTCGCGCAACTCAGCGCGAAATTGATCTGGATCGGTGCTAAGTGACGACATTATCCCCCCACGTTAATCGACTCAAATATTCCGCTGTGCAGAATTGCATTTCATATTTGGAATAACAAGATTGTTTTGCGGTTTAGCAACACGAGAATGACATGGAGGGATGACACGGGTCTGCCTTCATGAAATGATGCGCGCGACAGATCAAGGAGACTAAAATGCGAGCAATGTTAAGCACTAAAACTGGTGGCCCAGAGGCGCTGGAGTTAACCGACATCCCCACGCCTGAACCGAAAAAAGGCGAAGTATTAGTGCGTGTACGGGCGTGCGGAGTGAATTTTCCAGACACGTTGATAATCCGCGATATGTATCAGGTACGCCCGCAGCGCCCATTTGCCCCAGGCGGAGAGATTGCCGGTGACGTATTGGCGATTGGTGAGGATGTTCAAGGCTTTAGCGTTGGGGATCGTGTGCTTGGGTTGCCCGGAAACGGCGGATTCGCCACCCATTTGGTGGCGCCTGCGGCCAGTTTGATTCATATTCCGGATGACATGCCATATGACGCTGCGGCCTGTCTGATTTTCACCTACGGCACGTCACATTACGCGCTTAAGGATCGTGCTAAAATTCAGCCCGGTGAAACACTTTTGATTCTCGGAGCCGCCGGTGGTGTCGGTGTCTCAGCTATCGAACTGGGCAAGGCCGCGGGCGCACGCGTGATCGCCGCTGTGTCGTCCGAGGACAAGGCCCGGTTTTGCCGTGATCTTGGGGCTGATGAAACTTTGGTTTATCCACGCGAATTGGATCGCGATGCGCAAAAGGCGTTGTCTGCTGAAATCAAGCGTCTGGCCGGGCCTGATGGCGTTGATGTGGTTTATGATGCGGTTGGCGGGGAATACGCCGAACCGGCCATTCGTGCTATTGCATGGGAAGGCCGTTTTCTGGTTGTTGGTTTCCCGGCCGGAATTCCAAAAATCCCGCTGAATCTGACGTTGCTCAAAGGCTGCCAGATTGTCGGAGTGTTTTGGGGTGACTCAACACGGCGTGATCCAAAAGGACATGCGGCAAACGTGGCCGAACTGTTTCAGATGTATGCCGACGGCAAAATTAAACCTCGTATAAGTGCCTCATTCCCACTGGAAAAAGCAGCGGATGCTCTGGTGATGATACAGGACCGGAAAGTGTTGGGCAAAATTGTCGTGACACCCAACTAAGGTCTATGCGGATATGATCCACGGGCGATATTCTAGCATCCGTTTTCTTTGAAAGAAAACGGACCGGAAAATTTCAAATTTTCCGCGCCCTCGGCGCGCTTTGGACTTGCTTCAAAGCAAATGTGAACTGTTGTTAAAACCCTTAACGCTCATCTTGTCGCCCAGAACGACAATACGGCTGATCGAACCATTGGCAGCTCCGTTAAAGGCAAACGGTTCAGCACCGCTGGCAATGGACATCGCCGCACCAATCACGCCGCCATGCACTACCACCGCGACCCTTTGGTCCGTATGACGCGACGCAATGCGCAATAATCCCGCGCGCACGCGGTTATGCACAATGGTAGTGGTTTCAGCACCGGGTATTTCACCCCATTCCTGACGTTGATTGGCACGGATAAAACAAGGGTCGTTTTCGGCAGCCTTGATCCTGTACAAACCGCCATCCCAGTCACCCAAACAAACCTCGCGCAGATCTGCTTCGACCATCGGAACCAACCCCAGATGTGCCGCCAAAGGTGCTGCTGTCTGGTGCGTGCGACGCAACGTAGTCACATAGATCGCATCAATCGGGTCACGTTTCAGAAACTCTCCTACTGCGATGGCCTGTGCCTCGCCATTGGGATGAAGCGCCGGGTCACCATGCCCATCGACCATCGGAAACGAATAACCGGGGCGCGCCGGTTCGGTTTGGCCGTGACGGATCAGCAAAAGGTCAGCCGCGCCTTTTGGCGGCGCATAAACAGTTTGATGGTATTCTTTGGTCATCTCACAGGTTCACCTTGCGATTCTTTGGTTTCGCAAACGCTAGTGGACCACATTCAAAAGGACAAATCACGAGTAACCTGCGGATTTCAAAACAAAGGGGTTCAGCAATGTTTGCAAAAAGTAATGTATTCAACAGGACAAAGCGTCTATCGAGGCATCTGGACACTGGACTCACATCCAATTTTCCCGTCTAAAAGTGGGGATCGATGTGGGATAAACAGTTTATGGCTAAAATATTGGTGCTTAATGGCCCCAACCTGAATCTTTTGGGGACGCGACAACCAGAAATCTATGGGTCCACGACGCTTGCCATGGTGGAAACAGCATGTGTTGATCACGGCAAGACGTTGGACATGGCTGTCACTTGCTTTCAGTCCAACCACGAAGGCGTGTTGATTGATGCGATCCATGACGCCAAAGGCATACAGGACGCACTGATTCTGAACGCCGGCGCGTTTACCCACACATCTGTTGCTCTGATGGACGCCATTTCATCTGTTGAGCTGCCGCTGGTCGAAGTGCATCTATCCAACATTCACGCCCGCGAAGAGTTTCGCCACAAGTCGTTTATCGCCCCGGTTGCGTTAGGGCAAATTTGCGGTTTTGGTCCGCAAAGCTACCTTTTAGCGCTGGATGCTCTGGCTTTACATCTGACTGCGGCTGGTCGGCGATGAAGCTGCAGGAATACCTGAAATTCATTTCAAATGCCCAAACTCTGGAAGAGCTATGGACAACCCATACTGAACAAATGGCGGGCTATGGGTTTGATCGGTTAATATACGGGTTCACGCGATATTTGACGAAAACATCCTATGGCGATCCCAATGACTTTGTCATTTTGACAAATCACAGCAATGAATACGTGGATGGATTCGTTCATAGTGGGTTGTTTTTTCATGCCCCGATGACGCGTTGGGCGCGCGACAATGATGGTGCTGCAAGCTGGCGGATGATTGCCCAGATGATGGACAGCAAAACGCTCTCGCCACAAGAGCAGCGGGTTTATGATTTTAACGCCCGGATGGGCGTGACCGTTGGCTATACAATCGGTTTTATCACGGCCTCCAAACGATCCAGAGGCGCCATGTCACTTTGTGCCCGTACTGGGCTAAGTCAGGATGACGTTGATGCTGTGTGGGATGAACATGGCGACGAAATCCTGTTGATGAACAATATCGCACACCTGAAAATCCTGACCCTGCCCTATTCTTCGCCGACCCGATCACTGACGCCTCGACAGCGCGAAGCGCTTGAATGGGTTGGGGACGGGAAAACCACGCAAGACATCGCGTTGCTTATGGGGCTGACATCGGCCACGGTTGAAAAACACTTGCGGCTGGCGCGCGCATCACTGTCTGTGGAAACTACTGCGCAGGCAGTGCTCAAAGCGGCTCTGCAAAATCAGATGTTTGTCATCGAAGCCTAGACCACAACCCAATTGAAAATTGGTGCGGGGCATGTTTTTTCAGTTATCACAAAGTCGTTACAGCTCAATAAGGTATGGAATTCATTACTTTCCTGACGCGGCGGAAACGGGCAGGTTGTAATTGTTCCGTGAGTGGTGGCTTTGGCCTGGGAACACCGGGAAATGAACCTTGATGTTTACAAGGCTCTCTTACCTGTCCGGCTCGGATGTGAATTTTGCTCGTCTGGGTCGGAAATTTGAACGGCTCCATCCATCCCCATCGATTCGGGGCCTTCATACAAGTTCGGAGCCGCCTGTTCGCGGCTCCGAATGTATTTTTGGCATATGGAAATTTATGATTTTGAGAATTTCAGCACAATTGCTCCGGCAATTGTTAGCATCGTTGAAACCAGTTTCAGCAAGTTCAGTTTTTCTTTTAGAACAAACACACCTATCAGCAATGCAAATATGATACTGGTTTCACGTAGCGCAGTGACCAAAGCAATCGGAGCCTGCGTAAAGGCCCAGATAACCAGCGAAAACGCAATGAATGATGCACTGCCCCCTAGCAGTCCCTTAAGTTTGCGAACCCGCAATGCCTGTCTGATAATAGCAGGGTTCCACAGCGACAGAATCAGGCTGTACACAACGGTCGAGCCTAGTGCCAGCCAGCCGTAAAAACCGATAGCTGTTCCGGCCACGCGCGCGCCAGTGCCGTCCACCAGTGAATAGGACGCAATGAAACAGCCGGTGATCAGCGCCAAAACGACCGCTTTGCCGTTTCGCTGCCCGTCAGATTTACGCACCATCGCCAGACTCATGATACCGACGGCAATGGTCAGCACTCCGAATATCTCGGTGGTATTAAGTTCGACATTTAGAAATAACACAGAAATGCCGGCCACGATCAGCGGAGCAATGCCCCTTGCGATTGGGTACACCAGCGTCAGATCACCAAATTTGTAGGAAAGCGGTAAAAAGAACTGATACCCCACATGCAAAGCAATACCAGCCAACAGGTAAGGTAGGCATTCAATCAACGGGACCGGGACAAACAATAGCGAAACTGCCGCAAGCGGTGCCTGCCCCAATATCACGGCGGCCATGTTGACAAATTTGTCACCCGAATCCTTGATCGACGCATTCCAGACCGCGTGCAGAATTGCCGCTGCAATCACCACCAGAAATATTTGCGTTGTCATTTTGATTCCTT
>JAHRVZ010000434.1 GCA_019090405.1 Paracoccaceae bacterium | reverse complement strand
GCGACATCGCCGACAATCGGGATGTCACAGCGGATCACCTTGTTGATCGAACTTGGGTCGATGTCGATATGCGCCTTGACGGAATTGGGGCTGAACGCGCTGATCAACCCGGTAATGCGGTCATCAAATCGCGCCCCGATATTGATCATCAGATCACAGCCATGCATCGCCAGATTGGCCTCGTAAAGGCCGTGCATGCCCAGCATGCCCAACCAGTTCTTGCCCGTCGCCGGATAGGCGCCCAATCCCATCAGCGTCGATGTTATGGGAAAGCCGGTCGCATCCACCAGTTCACGCAGTAATTGGCTGGCAACGGGGCCGGAGTTGATAACGCCGCCGCCAGTGTAAAACACAGGCCGCTTAGCAGTTTCCATCGCAGCGACAAGTTCGGTAATCGACTCGATATCGCCCTTCAACTGCGGCTTATATCGCGAGTCTGATGGTTTTGGCCCATAATAAATGCCATTGGCAAATTGCACGTCTTTGGGAATATCAACCAACACCGGACCTGGACGACCCGAGGTCGCAACATGGAACGCCTCGTGAATGACGCCGGAAAGCCGGTCGGTGTCTTTAACCAGCCAGTTATGTTTGGTGCAGGGGCGGGTGATGCCGATAGTGTCGGCCTCTTGAAAGGCATCAGTGCCAATCATGAATGACGGAACCTGCCCGGTCAGAACAACGATCGGAATACTGTCAAGCAACGCATCCGTCAGGCCGGTCACCGCATTGGTGGCACCGGGACCAGAGGTAACAAGAACCACTCCCGGTTTGCCAGTTGACCGGGCATAGCCTTCGGCGGCATGAACCGCGCCTTGTTCGTGACGGACCAGAATGTGACGGATTTCGTTTTGCTGGAAAATTTCGTCATAGATCGGCAGAACGGCGCCACCGGGATAGCCAAAGACTGTATCCACACCCTGATCCCTCAGGGATTGTATTACCATCTGCGCGCCGGTCATTTCACGTTTCATTTGTCTTGCTCCATCCGTGTCTTAAGTCTGTCTTTAAGTGTCTGTCTTTAAGTGTCTGTCTTTAAATGTCGGGCCATAAGTGTCTGGCCATAAAAAAAGCCCCCGAGGTTTTCGGAGGCGCATGGGTCTTGATCTGGATTTACCGTTACCGGCCCATGCGCATTGATCCTACGATGACGACTAGGGTTTTCATCCCTGTGGCTCCTTTATGCCGGGCGACTTTATGAGCCGCTGGCGGGGGCGTCAACAGGCAATTGACGAAAATATGTATCGCGAAAGGGGTAAAATGTATTCTTTTGTTACGTTTCGCCCTGCCAATTCGCAATTTTCGGGAACTTATGCCGTAACTAACAGGGCAACAGGAGCGGAAAACATCTACTAACGCTTCGGAAAATACTGGTTTTTGCCGGGGAAATCGACGCGCTAGACCTTAATGCCCTACACCGGTGCCTTGCAGAACCCCGTTTTCCAACGCATAGCGAGTCAGTCCGGCGGTGCTGGAAATGCCCAGTTTTCGTTTGATGTTCTTGCGATGGGTTTCAACTGTGCGCACCGATATTTCCAACGCATTCGCCACGGCCTTGTTGGATTTCCCCTGTGCCAGCTGCAACAAAATGGTCTGTTCCCGCCCGGTCAGCGATTCACGGGGAGGGGACTCTTTTGGTTCCAGCGATCCACGCGCGCCAGTGCATAGATACCGTTTGCCCTGCATCACTGTATCTATGGCCAATTTGATCTCGTCGGTGGGAACATCTTTCAGAACATATCCCATTGCGCCATGGCTAAGCGCAGTTGAAACATATTCGGGGCTCTTGTGCATTGACAGGATCAGAATGCGCGTATCGGGTGCGCGTTCCAAAAGGATTTCGGTGGCGCCCAACCCGCCCATTTCTGGCATATTCAGATCCATCAGGATTACATCAGGTGACAAATGGCCAACCTGATCCACCACTTGACGACCATTGCTTAGATTGCCAACCACTTTGATGTCTTCATAGGTTTCCAAAATGGCCTGAATACCTTCGGCCACCAGCGGATGATCATCAACGATCAAAACTCGGATTGTGTCGATCATTCGCCTACTTTCAATGTTGGGGCTGCGCTTTCAGGGGGGGACAGCATATGGCTGAGGGGCAGGCGGGCCTCGATGACGGTGCCGCCGTCGGTCCCGCCTGAGGACAGGATGGTCAGGCTGCCGTCAAGCTGTTCAATGCGTTCCTGCATGTTGCGCAATCCCAAACCAGTTGCCGGATGGTCCTGTTTGGCCGGCAGACCTTTGCCATTGTCAGCAATGCGCAAGATCACGCCTTGTCGGCTGCCGCGTAACAGGATCGAAACGTTGGTTGCTCCGGAATGGCGTTCTATATTGGTAAAGGCCTCTTGGGCAATGCGATAAAGGGCAATTTTGGCCTCTTGATCAAGACGATTGCGAAGCGCTGCGTTTTCAAAATTGCAGGTGATGCCGGTGCGCTCGCTGAAATCATCCGCCAACGCCTTGGTCGCCGGGCCAAGCCCCAGATCATCCAAAACCAAAGGGCGCAAATCGCGGCTGATCCGGCGGACTTCGGCAATGGCGATGCCAAGGTTGTCAAATCCCTTTTCCAGCGGTTCACGCACGCCCTCATTGTCGCCTTTGGTCAAACGTCGCCGCGCATTATCAAGCGTAAAGCGTACGCCAACCAATATCTGGCTGATCCCATCATGCAATTCCCGCGCCACGCGGCCGCGTTCTTCTTCCTGGGCGTCAAACACTCTTTGGGTCAGGTCTTTCAGTTTGACATCGGCAAGCCGCCGTTCGCGAATGTTCAGCAGCATACCCGAGCCGAACACGATCAGCAAAGCTGCCAATGTGATCGCACCAATATATAAGAACGTGCGCTGCACCCGGTACTCGACCTCGGCGCGGGCGGCGGTCACTGTGGCCAACACATCGTCAATGAAAACACCAGTGCCAACTGCCCAGTGCCAGCTTTGAAATCCGGTGACATAGGCGACCATCATCGCCTCTTCTCCGGTCGAGGGTTTAGGCCACAAAAATGTATGATAGCCGGCACCGCTGCGGGCCAGACGGATGAATTCGTCAACCACCGGCGTGCCTTCGCTATCTGCCAGGCCCGACAAGTTCTGGTTGATCAGGTCGGTCTGGCGTGGACTGACCAGATTGGTGCCGTCGTAATCATAGACAAAGAAAAAGCCTTCGGTGCCGTAAATCATAGCCGCCAGAATCTGCGAGACCTGATCTTTGGCATCCTGATCATCAGGATGGGCTGAGCCGTAGATAAAGTAAAACCCGTTACGTGCCTGCGTCACATAATTGCGCAGCTCTTCTTTCTTGGCTTCCAGAAATTGCTTTTCAAGCGCCTCAATTTCCCGGT
>JAHRVZ010000433.1 GCA_019090405.1 Paracoccaceae bacterium | reverse complement strand
GCATGCAGCGCCGCATCTTTGTCGATGTCAAAATTATAGCCGTCTTTCATCAGGAATTCACGGCCACGCATGACCCCGAACCGGGGCCGGATTTCGTCGCGGAATTTCCACTGGATATGATAGAGCGTCAGCGGCAGGTCTTTGTAGCTGTTCACATTGCTGCGGAAAATGTCGGTTATCAGCTCTTCGTTGGTCGGGCCATACAACATATCGCGCCCATGCCGGTCTTTGATTCGCAGCATTTCCTCGCCATAGTCATCATAGCGTCCGCTTTCGCGCCATAGGTCTGCCGATTGAACAGTCGGCATCAACATCGGAATGTGCCCCGCGCGTTGTTGTTCTTCGTGAACGATTTTTTCGATCTTTTGCAGCACCCGCAGACCCAAAGGCAGCCAGGAATATATCCCGGATGACGCCTGTTTGATCATTCCGGCACGCAGCATCAGTCGGTGACTGGCTATATGCGCCTCGGACGGGTTCTCTTTGAGAACGGGTAGGAAATAACGGCTCAGGCGCATGGGACTACTTTCTGGTGATCACGGTTCGCTTTGATTTATGGCAAACAAACGGGTCAGGCAATCACGCATTTTACATGTTTATGTAGGCGTGACAGAACTGTAGCCTTGCAAACCAGATGCCTGTCAGCAATGTCTTTGGCAAGACAGCACAAAAAACACAAAAGGGACGACCATGTCATATCCGGTTCGGGTTCAGCTTAAATACTGGGGCATCACCGCATTGGTGTTTGTAATCGTTCTGTGGGTACTGGGGGACGTGTTGTTACCCTTTGTAGTCGGCGGCACGATCGCCTATTTCGTTGATCCGTTGGCGGATCGTCTTGAACGGGCGGGGCTGACGCGCATGACGGCCACAGCGGTGATAACCTTTCTGGCGATCATTGTATTTGTCATTGTGGTGTTGCTGATTGTTCCCACATTGGTGTCCCAAACCTTGGGCCTGATTGAGGTAATGCCGCAACTGACCCGTGATCTGCAGGCCTTTTTGATCAAGAGCTTTCCATCCTTGCTCGACGAAAATTCAACTCTGAGGCAAACACTGATTTCAATCGGTGAAACCATACGGGCCCAGGGTGCAGAGGTGCTCAATACGCTGATCGGATCTGCGTTGAAAGTTGTGAACCTGCTGGTGTTTTTTGTAGTCGTACCGGTGATCACCATCTACCTGCTGTTGGACTGGGACCGGATGATTGCGCGAATTGACCAATTGCTTCCTCGTGAACACGCGCCGGTGATCCGCCGCCTTGCGTCCGAAATAGATGCAACACTGGCGTCATTCATTCGCGGCATGGGCACGGTATGTCTGATCCTGGGCGCTTATTACGCCATTGCGCTGATGCTTGTCGGTCTGCAATTCGGGCTGGTTGTTGGGTTCATCGCCGGGCTGGTGACATTCATTCCCTATCTGGGCGCGTTGATCGGCGGGGTTTTGGCCATTGGGCTGGCACTGTTTCAATTCTGGGGAGACTGGGTGTCGATTGGATTGGTTGCGATCGTATTTGTGATTGGCCAGATGATCGAAGGCAACTTTCTGACCCCAAGACTAGTAGGAAAATCTGTCGGCCTGCATCCTGTCTGGTTGCTGCTGGCATTGTCGGTTTTTGGCACCTTGTTTGGCTTTATTGGGTTGCTGGTTGCGGTGCCGATGGCGGCAGCACTTGGCGTTATTACCCGGTTTGGTGTTGGCCAATATCTTGGAAGCTCACTTTACCAAGGTGGCATTGAACCAGACGACATGGATCAAAGTGATACCTGAGATGCCCCAGCAGCTAAGTTTTGATTTGCCCGCCAAGGTCGCATTGGGGCGGGATGATTATTTTGTTTCGCCTGCCAATGCACTGGCAGTGGCCATGATTGATGCACCGCAAAACTGGCCCAATGGCAAACTGGTGGTGAGCGGGCCGGAGGGCGCCGGAAAGACGCATCTTGTGCATGTCTGGGCAGCCCAGACCGGAGCCCGAATAATCAAAGCCCGTGATCTTTGCGAAACAGATGTACCAGAGCTGGCACAGGGACCGGTAGCGGTTGAGGACGTGCCTGAAATTGCAACCGACACAGACGCGCAAACCGCGTTGTTTCACCTGCACAATCTGGTTCTGGCTGAAGGTCACTATCTGTTGCTAACCGGACGTTCTTTACCGAATCTGTGGACTTTGCCCCTGCCAGATCTGCAAAGCCGCATAGATGCCACGCAACATGTAGCTTTGGATCATCCTGACGACAGCCTGCTAGCGGCGGTACTGGCGAAACTTTTTGACGACCGTCAGATCATCCCACGGCCAGACGTCATTCCATTTCTGGTACGTCATATGGACCGGTCTTTAAGCGCTGCAGCAAGCATGGTTGCGCGACTGGATCGGGTGGCGCTGCAGGAACGGCAATCGCTGTCACGCAAACTGGCTGCCCGATTGATTGACGAGACCGACGAGGACTGATGTGGGGCAAAGCTCTATCATTCCATTTATTAGAGATTTTCAGAGCGAAAATCTCTAAGTTTGCCTCCGGCGGGGATATTTTTGCCAAACTGAAATTAACAGATTTCTTCATGGCCATTGCAAATATCTGTAAACGGGTGTTGCTTTCATTGGGCAACCGCCTTTAGCACATAGCCCATGACATATGCAGATTTCCTCAAAGCGCCTTTTCCCGATCCTATTGACATGCCTGACCTTGACGTCGCTGGTCCGGGGCGATTTTTTAACCGTGAACTGAGTTGGCTTGGGTTTAACTGGCGGGTTCTGGAAGAGGCGGAAAATCTGCGTGTGCCGCTGCTGGAGAGGCTTCGGTTTCTGTCGATCTCGGCCACCAATCTGGAAGAGTTTTATACCGTTCGCGTTGCCGGTCTGCGTGAACTGGCCGAT
>JAHRVZ010000044.1 GCA_019090405.1 Paracoccaceae bacterium | reverse complement strand
TTTTGGTCATTAACCAAAATCTACTTAGCAATTCCGAATGATGGGATTATAGATGATTATTAAGACACGAGTTTTCACGTTATCCGCTATTATGGTTCTGGTTGCAGTCACAGCTGCCCACGCTGACAGCAATAGTTTTATGTCACCCATGGGGCCAATTGCAGCTGCGCAAAAGGCCCATTTTCTAAAAATAATCGCGATCACGCTGATTGCCATTATTCCGGTTTTTATTCTTGTACCGTTCATTCTTTTGAAATACCGCCGCAGCAAGAAATCCAAGGACTACCAACCCAACTGGGAATTTTCGCTTCCGCTTGAAATAACCATGTGGGCGGTGCCAATTATCATTGTTTTGCTGCTTTCCTTAGGGCTTTGGAGAGCCACACATGCACTTGACCCCTATGCCGCAATTGAAAGCGAAAATCCTACTGTCAACGTTCAGGTCGTAGGGTTGGATTGGAAGTGGCTGTTTCTCTACCCCGATTTGGGGATCGGAACCGTCGGAGAGTTAGCCATTCCTGTTGATCATCCGGTTTCTATGACATTGACCACAGACACCGTGATGCAGTCTTTCATGATTCCCGCGCTTGCAGGACAGATTTACGCCATGGCTGGCATGACAACCAAACTGAATGTTATGGCCTCGGAACCGGGGCAAATGCAGGGCGAGAACACACAATATAACGGCAATGGGTTTACCGGCCAGAAATTCATCACCAATGCGATGGATTCAGCCGATTTTGATGCTTGGGTGGAAAAAGTCAAAAATAGCGGCATCACTTTGGATGATGCTTCCTATGCGATCCTGTCCAAACAAAGCAGCCGGACAGAAGCGCGCGCCGAGCTTGGCACATCCGATATGCCCGACAACCTAATTTTCTTTACACTTCCCGACACCAAGCTGTTTGACAACATTGTGCACAAATATCACGGTGGCGTTTCGATGATGTCGCATACGCAGCACACCGACGATATGACGGAAAACAGCCAAGAGGTTTCTCAATGACCCAAAACTATTCAGATTTTCTGGGTCGGCTGAACTTGGATTCGTTGCCAATAACAGCGTTGATCAAAAACCCCGGAACCAATGAAATTGTCGCCAATGTTGCGGCTTTGATCATGCTCTTGGGCGTTGTCGTAGTGTTGTTTGTTCTGACGAAATTTCGCCTATGGAAACCGTTGTGGACGGATTGGCTCACCTCGACCGATCACAAGAGGATCGGTATCATGTATATTGTCTTTGCAATAATGATGCTGGCGCGGGGTGTGATCGAAGGCGTGGTCATGCGGGCGCAGCAGGCAATTGGCGATGGCAGCGGGTTTCTGCAGCCGGACCATTTTGCACAGTTGTTCAGCACCCACGGCACAATCATGATCTTCTTTGTGGCCGTGCCTTTTGTGCTTGGCTTTATCAATTACATTATGCCGCTTCAGATCGGAGCACGCGATGTTGCGTTTCCGGTGATGAATCAGATCAGTCTGGGCCTGACGGTGGCTGGCGGAATGATGCTGATGGTATCGCTTGTTGTTGGTGAATTCTCGACCGGGGGCTGGACGGCCTATCCACCTTATACCGGCGCGCGGTTCAATCCCGGAGTTGGCCCGGATTACTGGATTTGGGCCATTGTTGTTTCGGGTGTAGGAACCACATTAAGCGGGATCAACTTTGCTGTGACGCTTTACAAAATGCGGGCTCCTGGAATGCATCTTATGCGGATGCCGTTGTTCTGCTGGACAATAATCTGCACATCTATCCTGATCGTTTTTGCGATGCCTCCTTTAAGTGTGGCGGCATTGTTGCTGGCCGCTGATCGCTATTTGGATTTTCACTTTTTTACCAATGATATGGGTGGCAACATGATGAACTATGCCAACCTGTTCTGGCTTTTCGGCCACCCCGAAGTCTATTTGTTGGTGTTGCCGGCCTATGGTATCTATTCCGAAATCGTTGCCACCTATTCGGCCAAGCGTTTGTACGGATACTTGTCGCTTGTCATCGCCACGATGAGCATTGCGGTGCTGTCGTTCACCGTCTGGCTGCACCATTTCTTTACCATGGGCCAAAGTGCGCTGATAAACGCTGTATTTGGCATCGCCACCATGTTGATCGCAATCCCCACCGGTATCAAAGTCTATGACTGGATGGCCACTTTGTACCGGGGCCGCATCCGCATTACCGTACCAATGGTCTATCTTGTTGGCTTTCTGATCCTGTTTGTAATTGGCGGATTGTCCGGGATCATTCTGGCAAGCCCAACGGTTGATTTTCAGGTGCATAACACATTGTTTCTGGTGGCCCATTTCCACAATGTGCTAATCCCCGGTGTGCTGTTTGGGCTGCTGGCAGGCTATAATTATTGGTTCCCAAAGGCGTTTGGATTCCGACTGAATGAAAGGCTTGGCAAGATATCAGCCTATTTGTGGATTGTCGGGTTTATGGTCACGTTCCTGCCGCTGTACGCAGTCGGTCTGCTGGGCATGCCACGACGGTCGTTCAGCTATACCGATCAGGAATTTGTGCCTTGGCTGGTCCTTGCATTCATCGGAGCACTGACGATCCTTTCGGCGCTGTTGATGTTTTTGGAACAACTACGGGTCAGCATCCGGGACCGCGACCAAAACCGAATACCCTTTGGCGACCCCTGGGACGCGCGGACGTTGGAATGGTCTATTCCGGCCCCACCCCCGGAATACAACTTTGCGATAATTCCCACGGTCTCTGAACGTGATGCCTTTGCAGAGGACAAGATTGCCGGTCGGGCCTATGCGTCTGATGGAGCGTATGAAGATATTGAACTGCCCAAGAACACGCCAGTTGGTATATTGATGTGTGTCCTAAGCGGGATCTGGATGTTTGCGCTGGTCTGGTGGATCTGGTGGCTGGCAGCGTTGGTCACGGCCGCGATTATCTTGCTCGTGATTGTCTGGAGTTTTTACGTCGACAATGAACGGGTGATCCCGGCCGCGCAGGTCCGACAGGAACATCAGGCATGGTTGGCCAAACTCAAGGCCACAACACCCGTTGATCGGGACGAAGAATTCAGCCCGGAAAACCTTGGCTATGCCAAGACCGAATTGGCAGGGGACGCATGAGCATGAAACATCGCTTCCGTCATCCCGGACTAAATCTGACTGGCACAGCAGACGAAAATCTGGCGCGCAACGAGACCACCATATTTGGGTTCTGGGTCTTTCTGATGA
>JAHRVZ010000432.1 GCA_019090405.1 Paracoccaceae bacterium | reverse complement strand
CTGTTTTATGTTGCCGGCATCCTGATCGGAGCCGCAGGAGGCGCCGTACAATCGGCCAGCCGCCACATGCTGACCCGTCAGGGCAATCCAGATCGAATGACCGAAGCGTTTGGCCTTTATGCGTTATCCGGCAAGGCCACATCATTTCTGGCCCCCGCCCTGATCGCCATCACGACAGACATAAGCGGAAGTCAGCGCCTTGGCGCATCGCCGCTAATAGTTCTGTTCGCCCTTGGTATTGTGTTGTTAATCTGGGTCAAACCGCACGGAGACCACGCCGAATGAATTCTTTACGCCTATTTGTTTGTTTATTGTTTTCCATAGGGCTTTTTGGTGCTCCGGCTACTGCTGAAACCTTGGCCAAACAGCTTTTCGGCGCAAAACCCACTGGCTCACAACAAAACGCGCGCGCTCATGGCAGCTATGCCAAAGGCTGTGTTGCGGGCGCGGTGCAATTGCCTGAAACCGGCCCAACCTGGCAGGCAATGCGTTTGTCGCGCAACCGCAATTGGGGCCACCCGCAGACGATCGACTTTATTGGTGATCTAAGTGCGTTTGCCGCAAAACAACCGGGATGGAATGGGCTTTATGTCGGGGATATCAGCCAGCCACGCGGAGGGCCGATGTTATCGGGTCATCGCAGTCATCAAATCGGACTTGATGCTGATATCTGGATGTTGCCCACGTCACGCATTGACCTAAGCGCAAAACAACGCGAAAGCATTTCGTCCATATCAACGCGCCGCGCCAATGGCGCCTATGTCAACGATAACTGGTCCCGCGCGCATCATCGCATTTTACGCGAAGCGGCCAAAGACAAACGTGTTGCCCGCATTTTTGTGTTTCCCGGAGCCAAGGTCCAGATGTGCAACGACGAAAAAGGCAGCCGCAAATGGCTTCGGAAAATCAGGCCATGGTGGGGGCATCACTATCATTTTCATGTTCGGCTAAAATGCCCCCGTGGCCTGAAAGGCTGCGAAAATCAGGCAGCACCGCCTGCTGGTGATGGATGTGCGGATGCGCAAAAATGGGTCGATGATATTCTGAACCCACCGCCCCCAAAAAAGGCCGATCCCAACGCACCAAAACCAAAACCCCGGCGCGAATATGTGCTGGCTGACCTACCAAAGCAATGCGCCGCAGTTTTGCAGTCCAACTAGCAACGCTGATCCTTGTCTGTACCGCAGCTCTGGCCGAAGGACCAACTGCTGAGTATCTGGGCAGTTTCCGCTGGCGAGTCGACAAAAACTGGTTTGGCGGGTTTTCCGGTCTTGAAATGTCGTCTGACGGTCAGGGCATGACCATCATCAGCGACCGAGGTAAAATCCTGACGGCGCAGATTAAACGCAAAGATGGCAAGATCACCGCCATCATACCCGGCAAACCACGTCATCTGAAATCAAGCGATGGCAAACGACTTAGCAGACTGATTGCAGATTCCGAAGGTCTGGCGATTGCCCCGGACGGCACGATTTACATTTCGTTCGAGGGCGTGCACCGCGTGTCCCGTTATGCTGCGGCTGGAGGTAGGGCAACACCTCTGCACCGTCCAAAGGCATTTCGTACATTGCCCATTAACGGCTCCCTTGAAGCGCTTGCAATAGATCAAAACGGACGGCTTTACACCTTACCCGAAGACGCCCTGAATGACCGTGGCCAAATCCCGGTCTATCGCTGGGCAAACGGCCAATGGACAACCCCATTCACATTGCCTGCCAAGGGAAAATTCCATCCGGTAGCGGCTGATTTTGGGCCGGATGGTCGGTTTTACCTTCTGGAACGTTCATTCAGCATACTGGGCTTTCGCACCCGTTTGCGTCGTTGGGATATTACCGACACCGCCGCCCTGCATGAACAAACCTTGTTGGAAACCGGACCCGGAACGCATGACAATCTGGAAGGCCTGTCGATCTGGCGCGATAGCACCGGAGAGTTACGCGCCACAATGATTTCTGATGACAACTTTAAGTTCTTTCAGCGCACAGAACTGGTGGAATATGCCCTGACGAAATGACTTGCCTAATCGTGTGCGACCCGTTAGCAGCACCTCTGCCTGTCCAGACCAGAGCCAAGACTGGGGCCAAGACTGGGAACAGGCCAAGTCGCCGCAACCTTGATAAAAACGGGCATATAGATATGACACGTTCCTACCTTCCCGGCATTATTGCCATGGCCGCCATTGTTGTGGCCTCAAATATCCTTGTTCAATTCATCCTCCTTGATGGTCTATTGACCTGGGGTGCCTTTACCTATCCGCTGGCCTTTCTGGTCACTGATGTGATGAACCGCGTCTATGGCATTGGCGCGGCACGCCGCGTCGTGCTGGCCGGTTTTGTCACCGGTATCATCTGCTCGTTGATCGGCAGCCAGATCATGCTGGAATACGGGCCCGCCGTACCATTGCGCATCGCAGTTGCATCCGGCATTGCCTTTCTGGCCGCACAAATGACTGACATCGCGATCTTTGACCGGTTGCGCAATGGCCACTGGTGGAGCGCGCCTTTGGTGTCAACATTAGTTGGTTCTGCCCTTGATACAGCCCTGTTTTTTACCATCGCGTTCTCAGCTTCGATCGTAATTTTCGGCCCCGATGCAAATGATGCAATCAGCTGGGCATGGGATGGTGTTCCATTCATGACCCTCGGACCAATTGCGCCCTTATGGGTGTCGCTGGCCTTTGCTGATTGGCTGGTAAAACTAACCCTTGCGCTGATCACTCTGATCCCCTTCCGTTTGATTGTTGCGCGCATGAGCGCCACAAACGGGCATGTTTGAAGAAAATGTTTGGTGTTTCGCCAAAGCCATGCAAGGCTGAAGCTGAGTTCAACAAATGTAAAGGAGGTGATCCAGTGTCAAGAAAGGTATTGGAGCGAGGTGTCGGAACAAGTTGCGAGGCACGCCGGTAAGGCAGCCCTTGGCGGTATCGCCACGTAACACGATCTGGTGAAGGTCCACCGACCCCACCTCCGAAAAACTTCCGAAAGGGCCGCCCCGGCAACAGGGCGGCCCTTTTTGAATCTGCGGCATTGTTTGCCTGCAATCAGATGCGATAAACCCCAGATATGTTACGAATTAACGATGCCATCACCTTGCAAGACTGGGAACTAACCGAAAGTTTCATGCGCGCTTCTGGACCCGGCGGTCAGAACGTCAACAAAGTTGCGTCCGCCGTTGAATTGCGGTTCGAGGCAGCACGATCTCCATCCCTGAGCGAGCCGGTCAAAACCCGTCTGAAACGCCTTGCCGGTCGCCGCTGGAATCGTGACGGAGCCATTGTCATCCAATGCGACGAAACCCGATCCCAGGCCCGTAACCGCGATATCGCCCGCCAACGGCTGGTCGAGTTGATTACCCGCGCGCTATACGTCCAGAAACGCCGGATAGCCACCAAACCCACCAAGGGATCGGTACGACGGCGACTGGATGCAAAAAAGGCACGAGGCGATGTTAAGGCGCTGCGGGGGCGGATTGGGGATGATTAGGATAAGGTCTGTTGCGGGTATCCACATCACCTTGATCCCAGCATCCTGCCTGATACTCTGCACCAAACATTTCAAAGGAACCACAACATGAGACTACAGGGCAAAACCGCAATCGTCACGGGTGGTGCATCGGGCTTTGGCGCAGGAATCGTTCGAAAATTCATCACCGAAGGCGCGCGCGTCATGATTGTGGATATCAATGGCGAAGCCGCCGCAGACATGGCTTCTGACATTGGAAGTCAGGCAATAGCTCAGACTGCTGACATCTCAAATGGCGCATCGGTTCAGGCCATGGCAGACACAGCCCTTACCCAGTTCGGCCATATCGACATTTTGGTCAACAACGCTGGGGTTACACATCTGCCAACACCGCTTGACGAAATTTCAGAAGATGATTTTGACCGGGTTTTTAACATCAACGCGAAATCCGTCTACTTCACCGCTCGCGCCCTTGTCCCGCACATGAAACAGCGTGAATACGGCGCAATTTTGAATGTTGCCTCAACGGCCGGAGTGTCGCCGCGCCCCAATCTCAGCTGGTACAACGCCTCCAAAGGCTGGATGATCACCGCCACACGCGCCATGGCAGTCGAACTGGCCGCCAAAGGCATCCGCGTCAATGCGCTGAACCCGGTTGCGGGTGAAACCCCGCTGCTAAAATCATTCCTTGGTGAAGACACGCCGGAAATGCGCGCCAAATTCATGTCAACCATCCCCTTGGGCCGCTTTTCGCAACCCGAAGACATGGGCAACGCCGCCTGTTTCCTTTGCTCGGACGAGGCCAGCATGATCACCGGTGTCGCCATGGAAGTCGACGGTGGGCGCTGTATTTGACCGGCTGAATTCTTCTCGTCCCAAATACTCCTGCCAGAGGCAGACCCTCCCGTTTCAAAAACCAAAGGCCTAACAAATGATCCCCGGCCCCAAAAACCTGATCACCGACATTGCTGGCCTGCGCGTTGGCAACGCACAGGACAACATCCTGAAATCTGGTACAACCGTACTAACCTCAGAGGCGCCATTTACGGCCTCGGTCCAGGTTATGGGCGGTGCTCCGGGCAGTCGTGAAACCGACCTGCTTGCGCCGGACAAATCCGTCGCCAAAGTCGATGCACTGGTTCTTTCGGGTGGCTCGGCCTACGGCCTTGATGCCTGTTCAGGCGTGGTTGACGGTCTGCGTGCTGACAACCGTGGATTTCGTGTCGGCCCGGCGCTTATCCCTCTTGTCCCCGGAGCGATCCTGTTTGATCTGATCAACGGAGGCGAAAAAGACTGGGGCGAAAACCCATACCACGCCCTTGGTCGTGCTGCTTATAATGCCGCAGATACGACCTTTGATCTGGGCACAGCGGGTGCCGGCACAGGCGCATTGTCCGCCATGTTCAAAGGCGGCCTTGGGTCGGCATCAATTGTATTGGATGGCGGAGTAACCGTTGCTGCATTGGTCGCGGCAAACCCTGTGGGGGCCGTCACCACCCCAAGTGACCATCATTTCTGGGCGGCTCCGTATGAAATAGACAGCGAATTCGGCGGGCTGGGACCAGACCCGGCCTCAGGCCTTGGGCGTAAATTTGATAGTCGCAAGATACGCGCGATGGGGGTCCAGACGATTGAACGCGCCAACACCACCATCGCCATTGTCGCCACCGATGCGGACCTAAGCAAAGCCCAGTGCCAGCGTATGGCCACAGCTGCACATGATGGTATTGGACGCGCTACGGTTCCGGCCCATACCCCTACTGACGGTGATCTGGTTTTTGCGCTGTCGACAAATGACAAACCTCTGACACACGCAGAGAAAGACCTGGGCGAAATCGGCCACGCCGCAGCCCTGTGCCTAAGCCGCGCCATAGCCCGTGCCATTTATCTTGCAACACCAGCAAAGGGCGACCTGTTACCCTGCTGGTCAGATAGGGTCTAACAATGCCAACCTTCCTTACCGGTGACATATCCCTGCACTATGAAATCGACGGCACCGGCCCACCGCTGCTGCTGATCGCTGGTATGGTCAGCGACAGCGCCAGTTGGCTACCATTGATGCCACTTTTGACGGACCATTTCACAGTCATCAGACCAGACAATCGAACCACGGGGCGCACCACGCCATGGGATGCCGCCACAAGCATGGCGCATTATGCCGACGACTGTGCTGCACTACTTGACCATTTGTCGGTATCTCGCGCGCATGTGCTTGGACATTCAATGGGTGGGCTGATCGCCTTGCAACTGGCCACAACCCATCCAAGCTGCATACAATCTATCACAATCGCAGCCTCAGCCCCGATCCGAATGGAGCGTAACACCGCCCTCTTCGGTGCTTTGGCAGACATTCGCCAATCTAACGCAGCGCCAGATACATGGCTTCGCGCCTTTTTCCCATGGTTGTTTGCCCCGGTAGTATTTGAAGACCCCGCCGCCATTGATGCCGCATGCGAGGCCGCATTGAATTATCCCTATGCTCAGACCCAACAGGCCATGCAACATCAATTAGACGCGCTTAGGGATTATGACCCGACAGCGGTCGACATTCACCATCCACTACAGGCGCTATTGGCTGAAAATGACCTGCTTATTCCGATGGCATTGGCGCAACCTGCTCTCACCCGATTGCCAGCGCTAACCACGCACATTGTTCCGAATGCGGGCCATTCCATTCATTGGGATGCACCGGAACACGTGGCAAATCACGTCTTGACCTTCACAAACGATCACCCGATTTAGGGGCTGGATCCAGTGCTTATGCTGCAAACCAATTTCAAAGGGACGTGCCTTAGATGACCAACATGATCCCGACCTGGGTGGACAGCAAACTGGTCCCTGTGGAAAAATTCGAGGCTCACAAAAAGGGTCTCAAACACAAGGCGGTTTCGGTTTTCTTCCTGCAAGGCAACAAAATCCTTTTGCAACGCCGCGCCATGGGAAAATACCACACGCCCGGCCTGTGGGCCAATACCTGCTGCACCCATCCCGACTGGGGCGAACTCCCAGGTGACTGCGTTGTGCGTCGCCTGCAACAAGAGTTGGGAATCACCGGCATTCACCCTGAATTTCGCCATCATCTGGAATATCGCGCCGAGGTCGGCAACGGTCTGATTGAACACGAAGCAGTGGACGTCTTTCTTGCCCATGTGCCCAGTGATCTGCCGGTTACGCCAAACCCAGACGAAGTAATGGAGACAAGATGGCTCGATTATCATGATTTATTAGCTGAAATTTCGCTCCATCCCGACCGCTTTACGCCTTGGCTGAAAATTTATCTGAGAGACCATGTAGATATGATCTTTGGCTCTGACCTCGGATCAGGCAAACCCTAGCGCGCGGCAAACACAGGATCAGTTGGACCAATATGACCGTACTTATTGCAGGCGGCGGCATCGCCGGATTGACATTGGGTCTGACCCTGCACCAGATCGGTGTGCCATTTCGCATCTATGAGACCACTCACAACATTCGCCCCCTGGGAGTTGGTATCAACCTGCAACCCAACGCAGTGCGCGAATTGTTTGATCTAGGGCTTGAAACACAGCTTGAAACCATTGGTGTCAAAACCAGTCAGATTAGTTTTCATTCCAAATACGGTTTGAAAATATGGGAAGAACCCCGTGGGCAGCGTGCCGGATATAAGTGGCCACAATATTCACTGCACCGGGGCAAATTGCAGGTCATGCTGTATGAAACTCTACTGGACCGTGCCGGACCCGATTGTGTCATCACCAACGCCCGTGTCACTGGTTTTGAAAATGCGCCGGATCACGCCAGTTTGACGCTCGCAAATGGAGACCGCCCCGTTGGTGATCTGGTGATTGCAGCGGATGGCATTCATTCGGCTCTCAGGGCGCAGATTGCCCCAGATG
>JAHRVZ010000431.1 GCA_019090405.1 Paracoccaceae bacterium | reverse complement strand
TCTGGCGTGGTCTGTTCCGCGTTTCGCTTTGCCCAGTCCAGCCGCTTGGCCGGTGAAATCACAACCAGCATGACGTTCCCCTATTTTTCCAGTTGACCTAACTGGCCGCGCGCAAAACGTCCAGAAAAGCCGCCCCAAATCGTTCGGCTCGTCGCTCTCCCAGTACATGCTCGACTCCGCGGGCATCATCGGGACGCATCTGCGCCACGCGCGCCAATTGAGATGCTGAACAGCTAAGTGGTTTTTCAACGCCTCCCTCGCCGCGCGTCAACTGACCCTGCACCTCAAGCAGTTGGTCATAAACTTCGCCAGAACCGCGCCCTGCCAATTTGCGCCGCGCCGGATGCACCGCCTCAACCGCACCATTGATGATTTCAAGGAACATTGCTCCATAGCGCTCCAGTTTTTTCGCGCCAACACCGCTGATCCCGGCCATTCCGTCCAGATCAACAGGCCGGGTTTCTGCCATTTCGATCAGCGTACGGTCGTTAAATATCACATAGGCGGGCACGCGTGCGGCTTCGGCAAGTCCACGGCGCTTGGCCTTTAGGGCTGACAGCAACGGTGCATCCTCATCCGACACCAGCGCTTTGACCGCTGGCCTGCGCCCCGTCGATTTGCGGATCGTATCACGACGCAACGTGATGCTGGCCTCGTCCCGCAAAATCGGGCGCGCGGCTTCGGTCATGCGCAACGCGCCGTGACGTTCCGGATCAGGGCGGATCAGATCATGCCCCATCATCTGCCGAAATACAGCCTGCCATTGGCGTTTGTCGTATTCCGTTCCAACGCCAAAAGTTGGCAGTTGATTATGCCGCCGCGCGATGACCTTGTCGGTTTCATTGCCCACCAGAATGTCGATCAGATGCCCGGCACCAAACCATTCGTCGGTCCGCAAAATGGCCGACAACGCCTTGCGCACCGCGATTGTAGCATCAAATACATCCGGGGGCGTGTCACACAAATCGCAATGGCCACAGGGCTCTGCCACTTCGCCAAAATAGCCAAGCAAATTGACGCGTCGGCATTTCAAAGCTTCGGCCAAACCCAGTAAAGCGTTCAATCGCCCATGATCCGCTGAGCGACGTTCCAGAGGCGCCAAACCTTCATCAATCTGAGTACGGCGCAGGCGAATATCCTCGGGACCAAAAAGCGTTAACGTTTCCGCCGGCGCTCCATCGCGTCCGGCACGGCCAATTTCCTGATAGTAGCTTTCGATGCTTTTGGGCAGATCGGCATGCGCGACCCAACGAATGTCAGGTTTGTCGATCCCCATGCCAAAGGCGACCGTGGCCACCACAATCAACCCGTCTTCACGCGCAAAACGGGTTTCAACGATACGCCGGTCCTCGGCCTCCATCCCGCCATGATAATGACACGCACTGTGCCCCGCCTCGCGCAAACCTTTGGCAAGCGTCTCGGTCTTGGCGCGTGTGCCGCAATACACAATTCCGGCCTGCCCTTTGCGGGCTTCGGCAAATTCCAGAATCTGGCGGCGCGGCGAATCTTTGGCAGCAAAGGCCAAATGAATGTTCGGCCGATCAAACCCATGCAAAAAGCTGCGCGGCGGCGCGCCATCAAACAGCTTTTGCACAATTTCGTCGCGGGTTTCGGCATCCGCAGTCGCCGTGAACGCCGCCAGCGGAACATTCAGCGCCTTACGCAGTGCCCCAATACGCAAATAGTCGGGTCTGAAATCATGGCCCCACTGAGAGACACAATGCGCCTCGTCCACTGCGATCAGATTGACATTGATACGGCGCAACATGCCCATTGCGGACCCCGCTGCAAGCCGTTCGGGCGCCATATAAAGTAACTTTAGCTGGCCAGCTTCAATCGATTCCCAAACCGCGTCCATCTCTTCGGGGGTATTGCCCGACGTCAAAGAACCCGCGCAAACCCCGGCTTCCTGTAGAGCGCGCACTTGATCACGCATCAGCGCAATCAACGGAGATATCACCACAGTCACGCCTTCGCGCATCAATGCAGGCAGCTGGAAACACAACGATTTTCCGCCACCCGTGGGCATGATTGCCAGTACATTCTGCCCTTGGGCGACTGCATCAACAATCTCTTCCTGACCGGGGCGAAACGCATCGAATCCAAAAACATCACGCAAAAGCGGTGCGGCGCCAGTCATAACAGAGGCCTCATTCACATTTTTATCTAACTGCTCTTAGATGGCACATTCACACACTAAGATTCGGTGAACAAGGGGGCACTACCCCCAAATTCTTCTCGTCACAAATACTCAATTTTCCGGCCTGTCAAATCTAATAAAACGCCGCGATATTATTCACCAATATGATCCGTGCCGCAAAAACGCCAAGCAACACAACAAGGGGCGCCAGATCAATTCCCTGCATCTGCGGCAGCATTCTGCGTATCGGCGCATACATGGGTTCCAGAATTCTATTCAGCCCGTACCATATCTGAGCAACCAATTGCTGCTGCAAATTCAGTATCTGAAAGTTGATCAGCCAGCTCATGATGACATGAGCAATAATGAAGAACCAAACGATGTTAAGGATCATCATCAATATTTCGAACAGCGACTGCATCTGTATTTCCCTCTTAAGACGCCCAATGACCTATGCGCAGTGACGACAAAGGGCAAGTGCGTCGCCAAGTTGCCGTGAGGTTGGCGTTGACGTCACCCAAATGAGGCCCATTGCTGTGTTTACTCAGGAGATTGCAGATGTTCCCTTTTGTCAGACTTGCCAAAGATATGATCATTGCCGTTCGCCAGCCTCCGATCGGGCTGACCGACACCCATATTTCGCAGCACCGCTGCTGGCCATGGGATCTGGACTTGATGATGGAACTGAATAACGGCCGCACATTGACGCTTTATGATTTGGGAAGGTTCATGGCCGCCCAGCGCGTCGGGCTGTTCAAGGCTGTGTACCGCAATAAATGGAGCATGACGATGGCCGGAAGCACAACGCGCTATCGTCGACGAATTCGCGGCTTTGAAAAATTTGAAATGCGCACCAGAATACTGTGCTGGGATGACAAATTTCTGTACCTTGAGCAGTCCATGTGGAAGCGTGACGGTCAATGCGCCAGCCATCTGGTTATGCGGACAGCGGTAACTGACAAGAACGGAATTGTTGCCCCGTTCCACGCGATTACAGCAATGGGTTATGGCGACGCGACACCGCTGCCAATGCCTGATTGGGTTACCACCTGGAGCGCCGCCGAGGCAGATCGTCCCTGGCCACCAATGCAAGACTCGCTTGCCTAATCATACGTTTGGCTGTCATATCCTCTGAAGCACTATGAGGACGAGCATGGCAGATACTTCCGCACGCAAGCGCATTTGGGGCTGGTTCTTCTTTGATTGGGCAAGCCAACCTTACAACACACTGATGCTTACATTCATTTTTGGGCCCTATTTTGCCCAAACCGCCGCTGCGCATTTCATAGCAGGCGGTATGGCAGAGCAAGCTGCCAATGCGCAGGCGCAGGCGGTGTGGGGTTACGGGTTGACGGCAACCGGCCTTCTCATCGCGGTTCTGGCCCCAATTTTGGGTGCTGTGGCAGACAGTACCGGCAAGCTGAAACCGTGGATCTGGGTATTTTCGCTGCTGTATGTGGTTGGGGCGTATGGAACCTGGTGGTCTGCTCCGGAATCATTCTCGGCCCTTTCAGCACTTATCTTTTTTGGTATTGGTTTGATTGGTATGGAATTTGCCACCATTTTTACCAACTCATATTTGCCAACAATGGGCCAACGCGAAGAACTGGGCCGTATATCCGGCTCGGGTTGGGCTTTTGGATATGTTGGTGGAGTGCTGGCTTTGATCATCATGTTGATGCTGTTTAAAGCAGGTGGAAACGGGCTGACGATGGCGGGCATTGCACCGTTATTTGGTCTGGACCCGGATACTGGTGCAGATACCCGTATAGTCGGTCCATTTGTGGCGATCTGGTATGCGGTGTTCATGATCCCATTCTTTCTTTGGGTGGATGACGTCGCCAAACCAATTGCATCCAAAGTTGGCGACGGGCTCAGAGAACTAAAAC
>JAHRVZ010000430.1 GCA_019090405.1 Paracoccaceae bacterium | reverse complement strand
CGCTGGGGGCTTTTGTTTGTGGCTTTACCCGCACCGAGATTATGCGGGGCGTACGGTTTGCACTTATTGGCGTGATTCTCATTTACAGCGGATTGATGAACTTGATTGGCCGAAGCGCAAGCTCTGTCATCAAAACTGTCCAGTTAAAACGGGAACAACGTGCTGAACGGCGAGAAGAGAACCGTCTGTCGCAAGAGGCTGAATACGCCGCAGAAAAGGCCGTGTTGCCGCCAGAACCGCAAGTCGCATGTGACGTCGCTGCGCCGGAAGTGATTGAACCGGAACGCGAGGAACGTGGCAGTTTTCTGTCGCGGATGCCGTCACTTATACGCCGCCCCGATCCAATGCCTGAAATGGAGCTGGTAGAGCCAGAGCCGATAGCAGGTTTTGATTCAATGCCCGGCGATGATCGAATTCGTGCCAAAATAGCCGATGCAATCAAACTGCGCTCTCAGCCAGGCATCGAGGAAATGCCTGAGCCAGATGAGTCGCTGACCAAAGGGCGCGGTCGCCGACCCGATCCATTGATTCTTGGCGCATCTCCCTCAACAGATCTGCCACCCGAGCCGCCAGTCATGGCCGACTCTGTATTGCCTCTGGCCGATCCGATTGTGAAACCGGGCCTACCAATAGCCGAACCTCGTAAAGTTGTTCAGAACCCGGTCCGCAAAGCACCGGAGCCATCGCGCCGGGCCAAGGCCGAAGCGCAACCAGCATTGGCCTTTGAAGACCCAAATGTCGATTTTGAACTGCCACCGCTGAATATATTGACCAGCCCGATCGCAAACCAGCGGCGCCATTTGTCTGATGAGGCGCTAGAGGAAAATGCGCGGATGCTGGAAAGCGTTCTGGATGATTACGGTGTTAAAGGCGAAATCGTTTCAGTGCGTCCCGGCCCCGTCGTCACCATGTATGAACTGGAACCGGCGCCGGGCCTTAAGGCCAGCCGTGTTATTGGTCTTGCCGACGACATCGCGCGATCAATGGCGGCTTTGTCTGCACGGGTCTCTACTGTTCCGGGCCGGTCGGTCATTGGTATCGAATTGCCTAACGAGCATCGCGAAAAAGTAGAGTTGCGTGAAATCCTGTCGAGCCGTGATTTTGGCGATAGCAATATGAGCCTGCCACTGGCGCTAGGCAAAAACATTGGTGGCGATTCGATGGTGACGGATTTGGCGAAAATGCCTCATCTGTTGATTGCGGGGACCACCGGGTCCGGTAAGTCCGTAGCGATCAATACGATGATCCTGTCGCTGCTTTATAAACTTACGCCTGCCGAATGTCGGATGATCATGATCGACCCTAAAATGCTGGAATTGTCAGTTTATGACGGCATTCCGCACCTTTTGTCGCCGGTTGTAACAGACCCTAAAAAGGCGGTTGTGGCGCTTAAATGGACCGTCGGCGAGATGGAAGACCGCTATCGCAAGATGTCCAAAATGGGTGTGCGTAACATTGCGGGCTATAATGGGCGCGTAAAAGAGGCGTTGGCCAAGGACGAAATGTTCAGCCGTACGGTCCAGACCGGATTTGATGATGATACCGGCGAGCCGATGTTTGAAACCGAAGAGTTCGCACCCGAAATGCTGCCTTATATCGTCGTTGTCGTCGATGAAATGGCCGACCTGATGATGGTTGCGGGCAAAGAAATCGAAGCCTGCATTCAGCGTCTTGCGCAAATGGCGCGGGCGTCTGGTATTCACCTGATTATGGCCACGCAACGTCCGTCGGTGGATGTGATTACAGGCACGATCAAGGCGAACTTTCCAACACGGATCAGTTTTCAGGTGACCTCAAAAATCGACAGCCGCACTATTCTTGGTGAAATGGGTGCCGAACAATTGCTGGGTATGGGTGACATGCTTTATATGGCGGGTGGCGCCAAAATCACCCGCTGTCACGGCCCGTTTGTGTCGGACGAAGAAGTCGAACAGGTGGTCACCCATCTTAAGGCCTTTGGCCCTCCGCAATACATGTCCAATGTTGTGTCTGGCCCGGATGAAAGTCGCGAAAGCGACATTGATATGGTGCTGGGTCTGGGTGGTAATACCAATGGCGAGGACGCTCTTTATGACACTGCAGTGCAAGTCGTCGTGAAAGACCGCAAGTGTTCGACCAGCTATATCCAACGGAAACTGGCGATTGGTTACAATAAAGCTGCGCGATTGGTTGAGCGGATGGAAGATGAACAGCTTGTGTCGCCGGCCAACCACGTCGGGAAACGCGAAATTCTGGTGCCGGAACAGCATTAGTGAGGGTGTAATTCGGGTCAGGGCGACATATGTTCGGGGCATGAAACAGATTGCCCCGACCTTGGCCTTGGCCTTTGCCCTGATGTTTTCTGCGTTGCCATTGGCTGCGCAGGACAAAGCGTTGTCACTCGCCGAAATTTCGGCCTATCTGAACGGGCTGAAAACCGCCGAAGCCACGTTTACGCAGATCAACGATGATGGTTCGCAATCTTCCGGCAGGTTGTACCTGAAACGTCCGGGGCGGATGCGTTTAGCGTATGATCCGCCCATCGAGTCGGTTGTGGTGGCGGGCGCTGGCTCGGTGGTCATTTTTGATCCGAAATCTAATAGCCACACTCCGGAAACCTACCCTTTGCGGCGCACCCCTTTGTCGATCATATTGAAAAAGAACGTCAATCTGGGTGCAGCAAACATGGTTATGGGACATTGGTTTGACGGCCAGTCCACCGTGGTTACGGCGCAAGACCCCAAACATCCGGACGCTGGACAGATTGATCTGATTTTTGACCATGATCCCACGCGGCTTAGCCGCTGGGTGATTCACGACGGAACGGGCGCTGAAATCATGGTACATCTGAACGAGATGAAAACCGGTATGAACCTGCACGCGTCGTTGTTCAACACGCGCGAGTTTATCAAAACCCCGGATCGCTAAGTTACGTTAACCAACTACAATTTGATGCCGGGACAACTCAAAAGCTGTGCCTGATACAAATCTGCCCTTTCATCGACGTTCGCAGCCACTCGCAACAACCAGCTTTTGTTGTTGTGAGATCCCCGAGCATAGCCTGTATGACCTTCGTGATACGCAAGATATTGGTTGCGCGCGTCGTTTAGGGCGATGCCGTTACGTTCATAGCTTTTGGTCATATACCAGCCAATAAAATCGGATGCGTCGCGAATATTGTTCCGTTTGGCACCACGGCGACCCGGCCCATCACGGTATTCATCCCAGGTTCCATCCAATGCCTGACCATAGCCATAGGCGCTGCTTTGCCGACCCATTGGGATCACGCCAAGCGCATAGCGATAAGGCGTACGCGCGTCGGACCGGTATCTGCTTTCCTGATGGATCGTCGCCATCTGAACGCTGATCGGAACCCCCCATTTGTTCTGGGTCGAACGGAAAGCCTTAAGATATTCGGGGCGCTGTTTCACAATGCTGCACGCGTCATCCAAATTCCGCGGTGGGATTTTGGACCCACTGCAGGATATCAGAATAACCAACAATACTGTAGCGCAAAGAGATCTGCTCATCTGCCTCTTGCCTTTTTTCTTTAAAGGTACAGCAAGTTGAGACAGGATGAAATCACAATCGCCAGAGCAACGGCTATCGTGGCGTAAACCTCGATTGTCGCAAGGGATAGCATCGCTAATGCCAAAGGTTCCTTTGTGGTTTGCATAAGCGAAATGAGTATCAGGCACGGCATCGCGAGGTTCATAACCATCCGGATAACAGATTGATTTCCATATTAAAAACTAAGTTTTACCCAGACAAACCCAACTCCAGCAAGCAGAAATACAGGGGCAACGATTTCAATGACTGTTAGGTTTGGGTTCACAGACTGTTTCCAAATATTTGCACGCAAGTGTTGGACAAAGTGGTCGCGAAACGGTTAGTAACCACCTTAAGGGGCCAGTACTAAATGTTAAGAACACGTGCAAAATATTATTTGGGACAGATAGTCCGCCATAAAAAGCACCCCTTTCGGGGGGTGGTATTTGACGTTGATCCCGAGTTCTCTAATACAGATGATTGGTATCAGGCGATTCCCGAAGATAGCCGTCCGCTCAAAGAGCAACCGTTCTATCATCTGCTAGCTGAAAATGATCAAAGCTATTACGTGGCTTACGTATCTGAACAGAATCTGATTGCGGACTATTCCGGCGAACCTGTGGACCATCCGGACATCCCCGACATGTTTGGGCCGTTCGAAGATGGCGCCTATCCGTTGCAATTCCAACTGAACTAGTTTCGCAGGTTTCTGTCTGCCCTACATTGCAGTCCGCCGTTTAACGCAAAGTAGGTGCCTACACGCACAGGTGTGGCGCCACGTTGCAGTGATCAATAACCAAACTGAATTTGAAAAATAGGTCCTCGGCGCCGTGTACTGGGTGGGGGCTTAAAAACACAGCACCGAGGGAAGCTAAATGCAGCTACAGAACTAATTTGGACAGAATTTCTGGCAACAGTTGGGAGCAACTAAGGCCGTTTCAAGGCGGCTAAGGCGTTTCGCGTTGTATCTGAATAAGGATACATCGGAAAACACCCACTCCAAACATATGGTCCGAGCATTTCGCATCTAATTTTGACCCAAATAAAACGCGACCCACTTTAAGCATCTTTATCAACCTCAAATTCTAGTCTCAGGCAGTTTAAATTGCCGGTTCGTTCATAGGCAACATTTGCTGTGATCCTATGGATAAGTGACCAACCAAACCCGCCTTCGGGAAGCTCGGCCAATGGAACTGCCAAATTTGTACCTGTTCCTGTTGGCGGTCTGGCGTCTGGCAAGGCCCGGCCGGTATCGTAAATATCGACAATAAGGGTATCACGGTAAATCAGGCAGGTAATACAACCGCTTGCATCAGGCAGGTTTGCGCAGGCGTGCTCTACCACATTGTTTATCGCCTCGGCCAAAGCGATT
>JAHRVZ010000429.1 GCA_019090405.1 Paracoccaceae bacterium | reverse complement strand
AGAGGAAGTCTCTCCGGGTGCCTTCGTGGTCTTCTGCGTGGGACACGAGGTTTGCTCCAATTTCAACGCCCATAGCGGGCAAACATGCATAAGCACCACATAAATTGCGGTGCCATTAGACGCGGTATCTAACCGCGAGAATTTCGTTCGTCCAGCGGTCAAAGGCGCGCAGTAAGTCGCAGGTACGCAATCCCGTTACGTTTTGGCCGTATATATGAGAAAAATCCGCCAAATTCCTGAAATTTTGACGGTTTGAACCGAAACCAGTCGAATCGGTCTAATCTAGAGGCATCGACCAAAAAAGGCATAACCTACTGCTGTGTTGACCGCTGCCAGCGTCTCTTTGACAAATCCCATTTTATGCTTTCCAGTTCTAGCCCATGTTGTTAGCGGTATCACATCGTGAGTATTGAAGGGCGTGAATCATATGGCTGAAATGCAAATTGGGTTGATCGGTTTGGGCACAATGGGCGCGATGCTGGCAATGAACATCGCAGATCACGGTTTTTCAGTCGCTGTCTATAATCGCACCATATCAAAAACCGATGCGTTCATAAAAGACGCCGGTACGCTGGCTTTGAAATTGAAGGCCTGCAAGGATCTGACAGCTTTGGTTGCCGCGATTGAACGGCCACGCAATATTATCCTGATGGTTCCCGCGGGAGAAGCTGTTGACCAACAAATCGCGCAACTTTTACCTCTGCTTGAACCGGACGACATGATTATTGACGCTGGCAACGCCAATTTTCACGACACCCAACGCCGTGCTGCGGACATGCAAAAAGCCGGACGCCCATATCTGGGCATCGGCGTTTCGGGCGGGGCCGAAGGCGCCCGATTTGGTCCGTCAATCATGGGCGGCGGCAACAAAAAAGACTGGGATCGCGTGGCCCATATTCTTAGCGCAATTTCAGCAAAATATGACGGTATCCCCTGTGCAACCTGGATGGGTGACGGCGGCGCCGGGCATTTCGTAAAAACCGTGCACAACGGAATTGAATACGCCGACATGCAGCTTATTGCCGAAAGCTATGGCGTGATGCGCGATGGCATGGGAATGGATGCCGCGGCCTGTGGCGCTGTGTTTGATGGTTGGAACCAAGGCCTTTTAAAAAGCTACCTGATCGAGATTTCTGCGCGGGTGTCACAGGCAACCGACCCCAAAACCGGGCGACCGGTGCTTGACATTATTTTGGATCGCGCCGGGCAAAAGGGCACTGGCCGCTGGACGGTCATCGAAAGCCAGATGCTCGGCTCGCCTGTTCCTGTAATCGAAGCAGCAGTCGGTGCGCGAAATATGTCGGCTGAACGCGACCTGCGTCTTGCCGGTGCGGCGGTTTTTGATGTCCCTGAACGGGCAATTTCTACAGACGAGCTGACACATGACGATCTGGAACAGGCGCTGATTGCAGGCAAAATCATGTGTTACGCACAAGGCTTTGAATTGTTGGCCAAGGCCGGGAACAACTATGGCTGGACCTTACCAATGCCCGAAATCGCAGAAGTGTGGCGCGAAGGCTGCATCATCCGGTCTGCAATGTTAAACGACATGTCCGCAGCTTTGCGACAAGACCCAAAGCGCAATCTGGTGTTGGCCCCACTGTTCCAAAATCTGGTCGCAGCAAACTTGCCCGGGCTACGTAAGACAACATTGGCAGCCCAACGTGCCTGTCTGCCGGTACCAGCGTTGTCTGCTGCGCTAGCCTACTTTGATACGCTGACCACAGAACGAACCACCGCAAATATGCTGCAGGCACAACGCGACTATTTTGGGGCGCACAGCTTTGAACGCATTGACGCAGAGGGCGCCCATCATGGGCCATGGCACGGCCAGCACCTAAACGGATAAGAACCGGCGTACTTCATTCGCCACCATGCGGCTGCCATTCACATAAAATGTCTGACGGTTCACAAAACCCAAACATTATTCCGGAGGACGCGTCGCCACCATGCAATCGCGCGTCTCAAAACCCGCATACCACGCGGCCAGCGCATCATTGCCGTTGCGCCAATTCCGGTCCGCGTGGCGGAAATCTAAATAGCCCAGCGCGCAGGCAACCGCGATCTGGCCTATGGTCAGCGGCCCATTCAACTGGCTGATCCAGCGATCATTCAGGGCTTTGACCGCCCCGTTTACCTTGCTCCATTGTCCATCAACCCATTCTGGACAGTGTTTATCCTCGGGGCGCCACCGGCCTTCGTACACCATCAAAACAGCGGCATCCATGATGCCATCCGCCGTCGCCTCAAGAACCAGAACGTTCCAACGCGTGTCACCGGCGGGATATAATCCAGCATTGGCACGATCATCCAAATAGGCGCAAATCACCCGGCTGTCGTATAGCGACGGTCCATCCGCGCGCTCGAGTGCGGGTAATTTAGATAGCGGGTTTTTGACCCGGTAGCCCTCTGTCGGCGCAAGCGGTGACAAAGCGGTATTGATGATTTCAACATCGTCAAACTGTCCTGTCTCGTGAAGAACAGCAGCAACCTTACGTGCAAAGGGCGAGGCATCCGAGTAATGAAGTTTCAAGGCAATGTTCCAATAGTTGCAATTTTTTGCATCCTAAAAGCCGAAATTGCGCGTGTCTATACGCCACGCATCAGGGCGGCCAGTAATTGTATTTCCGCGCCCTGCCCGTACCCGTCGACAAAATCCGCCGCCCGCAAACGAACCTCCTCCGGTTTGTTTTGACTAAGCTTCCATGTCCCGTCCACAGCCGCAATCTGCATCCGGCATGGCACGATCATTCGCATCATTTTAGCCAAAGCATCCGCATCCATCTTGCCCGTCGTCCAGCGTGGTTTCGGATCAAGCCGCGCCTCAAACATTGCCGATTGCCGATCCAGCAGATCGCGCAATTCTTCCTGTGGTCGCAACTCCAGCGTACCGGTCAGATGCACCGCCACATAATTCCACGTCGGCACCTGATCCGGCACCTCATACCAATCAGGTGAAATATAGCTGTCCGGTCCACTTACCGCGACCCGCGCTTGCAACGGTGATTTAAGGGCACGCGCAATCGGATTAGATCGTATCAAATGCAAATCCAGTGATTTACCATCGCCCGCCACGATGAACGGCACGTGTGACACAAGCGGCGCGTCACCGGCACTGACCGCCAGAACGCCAAAACCGCGATCTCGGGCGAAATTCAGGTTCTGTGCTGCGTCGGCGTTATGATAAACTTGGTTGGGATGCATGGGCTACCTCGGGTGTTGCATTTTCTCTTGCAGGTTGGCGCATCATTTGACAAGACTTGCCTTGTT
>JAHRVZ010000428.1 GCA_019090405.1 Paracoccaceae bacterium | reverse complement strand
TGTGATCGACCAATGCCGGGATTTTTGAGTTTGGGTTGATGCCGACAAAACCGTGGCCAAACTGGTCTCCTTCGTGGATTTTGATCAGCCACGCATCGTATTCAGCACCGGTTATCCCGAGTGCCAGCATTTCTTCCAGCAGAACCGTAACTTTGACCCCATTGGGCGTGGCCAGTGAGTAAAGCTGCAGAGGGTGCTTGCCGATTGGCAATTCCTTTTTGTGGGTCTCGCCTGCGATTGGGCGGTTGATACTGGCAAAGCGACCGCCGCTTTCGGCGTCCCATTTCCAGACTTCGGGGGGGCTATAAGTTGGGGTATCGGTCATCTTGTTTTCTTTGCCTACATATATTCAAGTTACCCGGCCACCGTAACGGTGAAGCTGCCCAACGCAAGAGGTACGCCGGCAGGATGGTTGGCGACCAATCTTGTTAAGGTTGGATGTAGCGAGTAGTTTAACAACAAAATTCAGCACGGGAACACCTATGGATAGTCCTCAGGATACCATTCCAGATTTCGACTTAAAGGTAGATTTACTGTTAAGATCAGCCTTTGAAGCCGCGGACGAGGCTGATCTGGTTAAGCAGTTGCGCCGCGACAAGGATATGGCCGGTGAGATCGTTTTAGAGGGAAATCAGGGATTGATCGGCTATGCAGCCCTGTCAAACATGGTTTCACCTAAGGGTTGGTTATGTTTGGCGCCAGTTGCAGTAGACCCGGCGGCACAGGGGCAGGGGCACGGAAAAACCGTGTTGGCGATGGTGTTGAAATGGGCCAAAGATCGGGAGGCGACGGTTGTTGTTTTGGGCGATCCGGAATTCTACGGGAAACACGGTTTTTCAACCGATCGTGCAGCCCGGCTACAGACGCGGTATCCGGTCAAATATACGTTGCTGGCCGGCCCCGGTGATGATGCGCCACAAGAAACACTGATCTACCCAGCGGCATTTTCTGATCTGGACTGAATTGCCCATGAATTTTGGTCTTTTTTTGTGCTGCGTTTGGCATTAACTGGCGGATATGCGTTATCTAACCCTTTGCCTGTTGTTGTTGCCCGCGGCTGCGCGCGCTGATTGTGTCATCCTGTTGCATGGGCTGGCCCGCAGCGAAACATCGTTTGTGGTGATGGAAGAGGTGTTTAAGGCACAGGGATATGACGTTGTGCGTCCCGGATATCCGTCGACTGAATTGCCCATTCAGGCGTTGGTGGATCAAACCGTGTCACAGGCAGTGGCGGACTGTGGCGATCAAACGGTGCATTTCGTGACCCATTCAATGGGCGGAATTTTAACCCGATATTGGCTGCGTGATAACCGACCTGAAAAACTAGGCAATGTGGTGATGCTGGGGCCGCCCAATCAGGGCAGTCAACTGGTTGATGCGCTGGATGACCTAGAGGCCTTTGGCTGGATCAATGGCCCTGCTGGCCATCAATTGGGAACCGGCCCGGACAGTCTGGTTCTTCGATTGCCACCGGTCGACTACCCGGTGGGTGTCATTGCAGGCGACATATCCCTCAATCCGGTATTTTCAGCGCTGATTGACGGGTCGGATGACGGCAAAGTGGCCGTGTCAGAGACCAAGGTCGAGGGCATGGCCGATCATATTGTCTTACCCGTCACCCATACGTTTATGATGAACAATCCAAGGGTCATTGCAGAAGCAACCTATTTCATTGAAACTGGTGCCTTTCACCCCGAATTGTCATGGCTGGATGCGGTATTTGGCACCATCAAAGATAGCTGCCTTGTTCATGACTGCGCAGTGGAACCTTCAAAGTGAGTGCGCTGGCGTTTGACCTAAGCGCGGATATTTTGCTGCCAGATCAGGGAGTTGTGCCCGCCACCTTGTCGATTGCAGGCGGTGTGGTGGTCGCCGATACTGTCGGACGTCCTGTTGATCTGAGCGGTTATCTTGTGTTGCCGGGGATTGTTGATTTGCACGGTGACGGGTTTGAGCGACACCTGGCACCGCGTCGCGGGGCGATGAAGCAGATGGCCGAGGGTGTGTTTGCCGTCGAGGCAGAACTGGCGGCCAATGGGATGACAACGGCGGTCATGGCGCAGTTTTACAGCTGGGAAGGCGGGCTTCGTAGCCCAGAGTATGCCGCAGACGTTTTTACAGCGATCCGGCAGGTCCGTCCGGATGTGGTCACAGACCTGATCCCGCAATTGCGTTTTGAAACCAATTTGCTTGATGATTACGAAGATTTACCAGCCAAGGTTGCCGAATGGCAGGTGCAATATGTCGTGTTTAATGACCATCTGCCTCATGAACGGCTGGCAGCAGGAAAACGACCGCCGCGTCTGACCGGACAGGCGCTTAAGGCGGGGCGAAATCCGGAGAAACATCTTGAGATGCTGAAGCAATTGCACGCGCGTTCCGGCGAAGTACCCAAGGCGTTGGATGGACTTACCCAACAGTTATTGGCAGCGGGTGTGCGGCTGGGGAGCCATGACGACAATTCCGCTGAGCAGCGTAGGGTTTGGCATGGTCGCGGTGTCGAGATCGCAGAATTTCCGGAAACAATCGAGGCCGCGGAGGCGGCGCGAGATACTGGTGATCAGGTTATTTTGGGGGCTCCGAACGTGGTGCGCGGGGGATCGCACAAAGGCAATGCAAACGCGGTTGAAATAGTGGCTATGGGGCTTTGTAATGCGCTGGCGTCAGATTACCACTATCCGTCGCCACGGCGTGCGGCGTTGCTGTTGGCGGCCAGTGGGGTGGTTGATTTTGCCACCGCCTGGGGGTTGGTGTCGTCCGGGCCTGCGCAGGTTCTGGGATTGAGTGACCGTGGATCATTTAAGGCCGGGTCGCGCGCGGATTTAGTTGTTTTAGAGGCAGACAGCAAACGGGTTGTGGCCACGATGGCGGCAGGTCGGTTTAGTTTTCTGAGCGGAGATGTGGCAACGCGGTTTTTCTGAGTTGTGGGTAGTACGTTTTTTCTGGCGTTGTTTTTGAGTATTTTGGACGAGAAGAATTTGGGTGTTTGAGCTAGGATTTTGAACGCATCACCCGGTTGAAATGGCCCATTTTGCGATCTGTTTTGATGTCGGCTTTGCCATAGAGATGCAGCGCGATGTCGGGCTGTTTGGCAAGGTCTGCAACACGTGCCATGTCGTTGCCGATCAGGTTTTCCATTATCACATCTGTATGGCGTTGGCCGTCTCCTAAAGGCCATCCGGCCACCGCGCGGATATGTTGTTCGAACTGGTCGACGACGCACCCGTTTTGGGTCCAATGACCAGAATTATGGACACGCGGGGCGATTTCGTTGACGATAAGACCTGAAGGTGTAACAAAAAGCTCTACCCCAAGCACTCCGACATAATCCAATGCGTTCAGTATGTTGGCGGCCAGCAGAACCGAATCTGTTCTTTGTGACGGGGTCAGGCGGGCCGGGAGCGTAGTTGTGTGTAAAATACCATTGCGGTGCACATTTTCACCGGGATCAAAACACGATATTTCACCGTTTATGCCGCGTGCCGCGATGACCGAGACCTCAAGGCTGAAATCAACAAAGCCTTCGAGCAGCGCCGCAGCCCCTGCCATATCCGCATGTGCGCTGGCCGCATCTTTGGCCGTATTCAGACGCACCTGTCCTTTGCCATCATACCCAAAGCGGCGGGTTTTCAGAATGGCAGGTGTGCCAATATCGCCGAGTGCTGCTTCAAGGCTGGCAAGGTCGGAAATATCCGCAAATGGCGCAGTCTGTAGGCCAAGCCCCTGCAGAAATGATTTTTCCGTCAACCGATCCTGACTGATGCGCAGTGCCTCGCGTCCGGGGCGGATCGGGCGGTGTTGTTCCAGAATATCCAGCGCCTGGGTCGGGATGTTTTCAAATTCGTAGGTGATCACATCGACAGAGTTCGCGAACCGGGTCAGCGCATCAATATCGTCATAGTCGGCGGTAGTCACTTGATCGGCAACATGGCCTGCGGGCGGATTTGCACCGGGTTCAAAGACATGGCTGCAAAACCCCAATCGGGCAGCGGCGACAGACAGCATCCGGCCAAGCTGGCCACCTCCTAGGATACCGATTACGGCCCCGGTGGGCAGGGCTTCAGTCATCTTGAGGCTCCTCAGGGATGGATGCCGAAAGGGACGCGCGCCAAGTATCGAGGCGGTCTGCAAGGTCTGCATCCTGAAGCGCAAGAATGCCCGCCGCCATAAGCCCCGCATTGGCGGCCCCCGCAGCGCCGATGGCCATGGTGGCGACGGGATAGCCTTTGGGCATCTGTACAATGGAATAAAGCGAATCGATCCCAGACAAGGCGCGGGTTTGCACCGGAACGCCAATCACCGGAACGCGGGTCTTGCTGGCCATCATACCGGGCAGATGCGCGGCACCACCGG
>JAHRVZ010000427.1 GCA_019090405.1 Paracoccaceae bacterium | reverse complement strand
CGGATACGGCTAAGTGACGCCACTGTTTCGTTGGTCATTGCGATGGCATTTGGCTCTGGCCTTTTTGCTAGGCGCGTTGGCTGCTTTGGGTTTGGCACCTGTTGGTTGGTGGCCTGTCACAGTTATGGCTTTTGCCGCGATCCCTGCAATATTTCTAAGTGCGCAATCGGCACGGCAGGCCGGGTTTATTGGCTGGGCGTTTGGCTTTGGTTGGTTTTTGCCTGCGCTGGTCTGGATCGTCGAACCCTTTTTGGTTGATATTGCAACTCATGGCTGGATGGCGCCGTTTGTATTGGTGCTGTTTTCCGGGGGCATGGCGTTGTTCTGGACCGCTGCGTTTTGGGCGGGCTTTCGGATTGGCCAAACATCACTGACGCGAATTATTGCGCTGGTTTTGGCGCTGTCGCTGGCTGAATTTGGCCGGGCCTATCTGCTGACCGGGTTTCCATGGGCCGGCGTGGCGCAAATCTGGGTGAATACCAATGTGGCGCGCCTGTTGGCGTGGATCGGCCCACATGGTCTTGCCTTGCTGACAATGTCGGTGCCTTTCGGCACCGGATATGCGCTGATCATGGCCAAAGGCACACGGTCCCGGTTGTTAGCCCTTTTGCCTGCCGTGATAATTTTTGGTGGCGTTTTATCCGCTAATTATGCGTCTGACGACCAGACCAGCCCTGTCACCGATGCCACCATTCGCCTGATCCAGCCCAATGCGCCGCAGCATCAGAAGTGGCATCCAGATTATATCCCGGTGTTTTTTCGCCGCAGCATCGACTTTACCGCCGCTGCACCGCAGCCGGGCCAGCCGCAACCGGATTTGATTGTTTGGCCTGAAACCTCGATCCCAATGGTTTTCCATGCTGCAGATCCAGCCTTTGATGTCATCGTTGACGCCGCACGAGGAACGCCTGTGGTCGCAGGAATTCAAAGGATAGTCGGCGAGCGTCTGTATAATTCGCTGGTCTATTTGGATGGTGAAGGCAACGTCGGCGCGTCCTATGACAAACATCATCTGGTGCCCTTTGGCGAATATATCCCGTTAGGCGATACCGCGTCACGGTTCGGCTGGCATGGTCTGGCATCAGGCGAAGGCGATGGCTTTAGCGCCGGGCCAGGACCGCAGTTGATTTCGCTTGGACCGCTTGGCAAAGCCCTGCCATTGATCTGCTACGAAGCGGTGTTTCCACAGGATGTCGGCGGCACCCATGAGCGACCCGAGTTTCTGTTGCTGATCACCAATGATGCGTGGTTTGGCAACTATTCCGGTCCTTATCAGCATCTGGCGCAGGCGCAGATGCGCGCTGTTGAACAGGGTCTGCCGATGATCCGGGTGGCCAATACCGGCATTTCGGCGATGATCGACCCGTTGGGCCGTATCACCAGTTCGCTGCCATTGGGCAAAGCCGGATATGTTGATGCGCGATTGCCTGCGCCGTTGCCTCCGACGCTTTATTCCAAAACTGGCGATCTGCCGCTGTTCCTGCTGCTTTTGGCCGCCACTCTGGGGTTTGTTGGCCTGCAACACCGCCGCAGAATGATCAGTTAGGAATTGACGACGGCGACTGGTCCGCGTAACCCAAGCTGACCCTGCTACAACGGCTTCCTGACGTGGCGGGATTCTTCAAATGGAGCATTTCATGACCCGACAGAATTATGTTTTCACTTCGGAATCCGTTTCCGAAGGCCACCCGGATAAGGTTTGCGACCGTATCTCAGACGCCGTTCTGGACGCTTTCCTAAGCGAAGAACCCGAAGCACGGGTTGCGGCCGAAACCTTTGCCACCACCAATCGCGTTGTGATCGGCGGCGAAGTTGGGTTGTCCGATCAGGACAAGCTGCATGAGTATATGGGCCGGATCGAAGAAATCACCCGCGCCTGCATCAAAGACATCGGCTATGAGCAGGAAAAGTTTCACCACGCGCATTGTGAAATAACCAACCTTCTGCACGAGCAATCGGCGCATATCGCACAAGGCGTTGATGCGGCTGATAACAAAGACGAAGGTGCTGGCGATCAGGGTATCATGTTTGGCTATGCCACCACTGAAACCCCAGAACTTATGCCTGCCCCGATCCAGTATTCGCACGCCATGCTGCGGCGTTTGGCCGAGGTGCGCAAAGACGGCACCGAACCCGCCCTAGGCCCGGACGCCAAATCGCAATTGTCGGTGGTGTATCGTGATGGCAAACCCATCGGCGTAAGCTCGGTGGTGTTGTCGACACAGCATTTGATCGAGAAACTGACATCAGATGATATTCGTGCAATCGTCGAACCCTACATCACCGAAGTCCTGCCCGAAGGCTGGATTTCTACGGATACCGAATGGCACGTCAACCCAACCGGAAAATTCGTCATTGGCGGGCCGGACGGTGATGCGGGTCTGACCGGGCGTAAGATCATTGTAGACACCTATGGCGGCGCGGCCCCCCACGGAGGCGGCGCGTTTTCCGGCAAAGACCCGACCAAAGTCGACCGTTCGGCGGCCTATGCGGCACGTTATGTGGCTAAGAATATCGTAGCCGCCGGAATGGCGGAACGCTGCACTTTGCAACTTAGCTATGCCATTGGCGTGTCCCGTCCCCTGTCGATCTATATCGACACGCATGGCACCGGGCAGGTTCCGGATGCCGAGATCGAAAAGGCCGTTGGGCAGGTGATCGACCTGACTCCCCGCGGTATTCGCGAACATCTGCAACTAAACCGTCCGATCTATCAGCGCACCGCGGCCTACGGTCATTTTGGCCGGGCACCCGAAGCGGATGGCGGGTTCAGTTGGGAAAAGACCGATCTGACCGAAGCGTTGAAAAACGCGGTCTGAACCAAACCGGGCGTGGGGAGCATGGGTTTTCACCCACCCCACGCCTTTGTCTCATTCGCGCGCCATAATGTCCTTTCCCCCCTTGTCCGCCTTGCATTCATTGGGCCAGACCGCTAGCACGGCTTGAACTTTAATGGGGACCGTCATGGACGATCTGAAAACCAAATATCTGGGTCAAATCGCCAATG
>JAHRVZ010000043.1 GCA_019090405.1 Paracoccaceae bacterium | reverse complement strand
CGGCAATTAGAACATTATGTCACTGGCGCCTACTCTGCCAATTACCGCCATCCGATGGGATAAGATCATGACTGTAAGCGAGATTTTTGAAACGATGGAATATGGCCCCGCCCCCGAAAATGCCGCCGAAGCATTGGCATGGTTGGTCGATCAGGGCGACAGGTTCGGCCATTTCATCAACGGTAAATTCACCAGCCCCGGCGACGGATTTGAAAGCCGCAATCCGGCAACTGGCGAAGTGTTGGCAACCCTGACTCAGGCAACGCTATCCGATGTTGACGCCGCTGTTACTGCCGCCCGACAGGCGCAAGGCAAATGGCAAAATCTGGGCGGGGCTGGACGTGCGCGTTATCTTTACGCGCTGGCGCGCCTGTTGCAGAAACACAGCCGCCTGTTTGCGGTTCTGGAAACGCTGGATAACGGTAAACCAATCCGCGAGAGCCGCGATATCGACATCCCACTGGCGCAGCGGCATTTCTATTACCACGCGGGCATGGCGCAACTGATGGATGAGGAATTGCCAAACCGTACGGCGCTTGGCGTTTGCGGTCAGATCGTGCCGTGGAACTTTCCATTGTTGATGCTGTCCTGGAAAATCGCGCCTGCATTGGCGATGGGCAATACCGTAGTGCTGAAGCCTGCGGAATACACGTCACTCACCGCGTTGCTGTTTGCTGACATTTGCCAACAGGCCGGACTGCCCAAAGGTGTGGTTAACATTGTCACTGGCGATGGTGCTGTTGGTGAAATGATCGTCAATTCCGATGTCGACAAGATCGCCTTTACCGGATCGACCAGCGTTGGCCGCCGCATTCGCGAGGCAACCGCAGGAAGCGGCAAGGCGCTGACCTTAGAACTGGGTGGAAAATCCCCCTATATCGTTTTTGACGACGCGGACATAGATTCAGCCATCGAAGGTCTGGTCGACGCGATCTGGTTCAATCAAGGTCAGGTATGCTGTGCCGGTTCACGCCTTTTGGTGCAGGAAACCATCGCCGACGACTTTTACAATCGCCTGCGCGCCCGTATGGACAAATTGCGCCTTGGTAATCCGTTGGACAAATGCATCGACATGGGGGCGATCGTTGATCCGGTTCAATTGCGAACCATTACCGATCTGGTCGCCGCTAATGATGCCGGTGAAACGCATCACGCCTCTGTCACGGTTCCAACCACCGGAAGTTTCTATCCGCCTACTCTTATCACTGGCCTGTCCACATCTGACACCCTGATGCAGGAAGAAATCTTTGGTCCGGTGCTGGTCTCGACGACCTTCCGGACTCCGGATGAGGCAGTGGATCTGGCCAACAACACCCGCTATGGGCTAGCCGCGACTGTCTGGACTGAAAACGTTAATCTGGCCTTGGATATCGCCCCGAAACTGGCCGCGGGCGTGGTCTGGATCAACGCCACCAACCTGTTTGACGCCGCTGCCGGATTTGGCGGCGTGCGTGAAAGCGGATTTGGTCGTGAGGGCGGCTGGGAAGGGCTTGCCGCTTACACGCGCGCCAAGGATAAAACCAAAGCGCTGACCCGGATTGAACCAATTATTGGCAGCGCTGGGCCAGCAGATGCCATAGACCGCACTGCCAAGATGTATGTGGGCGGCAAACAGGCGCGTCCTGACAGCGGCTATTCGCAACCCGTTTGGGCAAAATCCGGCGCGTTGCTGGGTCATGTCGGGGTCGGAAGCCGCAAAGACGTGCGCAACGCGGTCGAGGCCGCGCAGGGGGCCGCGGGATGGGCCAAAACAACCGGCCATCTGCGCGCGCAGATCCTGTATTACATCGCTGAAAACCTAAACGCCCGCGCGGATGAATTTGCCCAGCGTATTGATGCGATGATGGGTGGTCGGCATGGAGCTAAAGAGGTCGAAGCCTCAATTCAGCGGCTATTCACCTATGCGGCGTGGGCCGATAAATTCGATGGTCAGGCGCATGGCGTTCCGATCCGGGGAGTCGCCTTGGCGATGAAAGAACCCACTGGCATCATTGGCGCGCTTTGTGCCGACGAGGCTCCGTTGCTGGGTCTGGTATCGGTCATGGCGCCTGCGATTGCGATGGGAAACCGGGTGGTTTTGGCGGCGTCCGAACCCTATCCGCTGGCAGCAACAGATTTTTATCAGGTGCTGGAAACGTCCGATGTACCGGCTGGTGTCGTTAATATTCTGACCGGTCCCCATGGCGATCTGGCCCCGACACTGGCCAAACATCTGAACGTCGATGCGGTCTGGAGCTTTTCGTCCAGTGATCTGTCATCGACAATTGAACAGGCCTCGGCTGGCAATTTGAAACGCACTTGGGTGAATAACGGTCAAACGCGGGACTGGTATGTTGCGGACAGCAAAACGTTTCTTACGGCAGCGACCGAAGTCAAAAATATCTGGGTGCCATACGGCGAATAATCTGCGGATGTGTTAGTTGCGTGACCAATTGTTTTGGAGGCGCGGTTTACTATGCAGGACTTTCCCGACTTTCACCGAATCTCTTTGAATTGGCGCAAACGGGCCTTAGCAGCCTTTCCGCCGGCATCATTGTCTCCTCGCTTTGATCCAATGCCTCAATTAGCTTATTGTTCAGATAAATTGGGCACTAGCTGAAAAAGAGAACAGCCTTGGAATTACTTTTGATTTTGTTCGCGCTCGGCATTGCGTTTCTTTACTTTTATCTTAACTCACCCACGGTAATCGGTGCAGCAGGCGAACGACGTATCAATTCGATGCTCAGCAGAAAACTAGATGAGCAAGACTACATCCTTCTAGAAGACCTTACTTTGCCAACCGCTCAAGGCACTACTCAGGTCGATCATATCGTCTTATCTCGTTATGGCATCTTCGTGATCGAGACCAAGAACATGTCTGGATGGATTTTCGGTGGGAAAACCCAAGCGCGTTGGACGCAAGTCATAGGCCGCCACAAAACACAGTTTCAGAACCCCCTGCGCCAGAACTACCATCACGTAAAAGTGGTTCAAGAGCTACTTAGCATAAGGCTGAATCAACTGGAAAATCTCGTTGCTTTCGTTGGTTCAGCAAAACCGAAAACCGAAATGCCACCTGACGTTTTTTGGAGCAAAGAAGACCTTTTAAGCTACATCACTTCACGGCGAATCGTTCAGTTCACGGAAAATGAGGTGCGCAACTTTGCCCATAAACTACGCAGCCGCGCCTTAGAAGCAAATAAGGAAACACGGCGTGAACATGTTCAACATGTCCGCAAAAAGATCGCTAGAAAGGAAGCCGACGTCACGAAATGCCCTCGCTGCGGGTCTACAATGATCGAGAGAACCAATCGCAAGACAGGTCAAACCTTTTCCGGCTGTTCTCGCTATCCGAAATGCCGTGGTACGCTGTAAGCAAAATGACGTACCGCGTTATACGATAGCTGACTGCGTGAACAACGGGCTGTTAGATCACACAAAGAGGCTGGGCGCTTGGGGGAACATCCAAGCCCGTTTACTCCGTCGCCATCAGCCCCTCAGGCTTGCCCACGACAACAAACTGCAAACCGTCAGGATCATACAATTCCGCCGCAACCCGATTGGCATCTTCCAGTGTTACCGCATTCACCTTGTCATTACGGGTTGCGATATAGTCGATGGGCAAACCCATCATCTGCATCCCAACCAATATGCCCGCAATCCGTGAATTGCCGTCAAACCGCAGCGGATAGGCGCCCGTCAGAAAGGTCTTGGCATTGTCCAGTTCTTCCTGTGTCACGCCATCGGTTTGGATGCGTGCCCATTCGTCCTGAATAACCGATATCGCTTCGGCAATACGATCATTGGCCGAGGCCACGCTGCCCATATACAAAGACGCAAAATCCTTGGACGCCAGATAGGAACCAACTCCGTATGTCAGACCGCGCTTTTCGCGCACTTCTTTCATCAGGCGGCTTTCAAAGGAACCACCACCCAGAACCTGATTAAGGATATAGGCCGCAAAGAAATCATCATCGTCCTGATCGATTCCGGTCTGCCCGAACACAGCGACCGATTGCGGTGTGTCAAAGTCGATGATCTGCACACCACCCTGCAACAACACATCTGTTGGCTTTGGCATCTTTGCACCGGTTTCGGGAAGATCGGCCAGCAAATCCTCGACCAAAGCCGAGATTTCGTCAGGCGTGATGTCCCCGACCGCGCCAACAAAAAGACGGTCACGCGCAAACACTGCTTGATACGCATCCAGAATATCGTCGCGAGTCAAGGCGCTGACTGTTTCGATCGAGCCTTCGCCATCTGTTGCATAGGGGTGATCTTTAAATGCAGCGTCGGAAAATGCAGCGCCAGCAATCTTGTTTGGGTCTTTGGCGTCTGAATGCAGACTCGACAAAATTTGCGCCCGAACCCGGTCAATCGCGGCTTGGTCAAACCGAGGCTTGTGCAACGTATCATACAACAACGCCATCGCCTCGTCCCGGTTTTCGCTTAGAAATTGCGCCGAGATCGACACTGCATCATCATGCGCATCATAGCTGAACGACGCGGCAAGGGCTTCTAGTTCGCGCGCATATGCCCGCGCATCCAGATCCGCAGCGCCCTCTTCAATGAGCCCCGACATCAGATAGATCGCGCCCCGTTTTCCGGGCGCATCCAGCGAAGTGCCACCGCGAAAACTTAGCTCAAGCGCGGTGAAGGGAATCGAATGATCCTCGACCAGCCAAACGGTGATGCCCGAGGGGGTAACGACCTCTTGGATGTCTACTTTGGCGGCGGCTGGAACGCTTAGCGCCAGAAACGTCAGAATGCTTGCAACAATTCTCATTGGGTCACCTCATCATCACGCATTAACCAACCCGTCACCGAAGTCTCGGGCTGCAGCACTTCGCGCGCGACAGCGATAATGTCGTCGCCTGTCACCGCCTGCAAAACATCTGGCCATGCCTGCACGTCCTCGATCGTCAAGCCAGACGTGAGTGCGCGACCATAGCGATTGGCGATCCCGTCCACATTGTCGCGCGCATAGATTTGCGAGGCGCGCAATTGCATTTTGATCCGGTCAAGTTGTTCTTCGTCGACACCCGTTTCAATAAACGCGGCCAGTGTTTCGTCCATTGCGGCCTCGACTTCGGTCAGGGACACGCCTTCGCTGGGCACGGCGATCACGCTGAAAGTTGTGTCGTCAAGCGATGTGCCGCTGTAATATGCCGCGGTATAGACCGCCACCGGATCATCAAATTGCATCCGTTCAGCCATGAACGACGTCGTGCCGCCTCCCAAAATCTCGGCAAGAACAGTCAAGGCCGCAGCCTTTTGCTGTGCGCCGCTGTCGCGTTCGGGTGCAAGGTAGGACCGGCTGACATAGGGCTGCGCCACCCGCGCATCTTTGAATGTCAGGCGCCGCGCTGCCGTCTGTGGCGGTTCCTGTGTACGAATGCGTTCCGGCAGGTCCGGATTGGCCGGGATTACCCCGTAATACTGTTCTGCCAAACGATGGACTTCGTCTGGATCAACATCACCGGACACCACCAGAACGGCGTTATTTGGCGCGTAATATGTACCGTAGAACGACATCGCGTCGTCCATATTCAGTGATTCCATTTCATGCCGCCAGCCAATGACAGGTACGCCATACCGATGGTTCAGATATTGCGCCGCGCTTTTTTGTTCGCTGAACAAGGCGCTCGGGTTGTTTTCGACCCGCTGGTTGCGTTCTTCCAGAATAACATCGCGTTCGGTTTCGATGTCGCGTTCGGTCAGGCGAATGTTAAGCATCCGGTCTGCTTCCATCTGCATCATCAGTTCCAACCGATCCGCAGCGACGCGCTGAAAATATCCGGTGTAGTCATAGCTGGTAAAGGCGTTGTCGCGGCCCCCGTTTGCGGCCACCGTCGCTGACAGTTCGCCCGATTCCAGCGTATCGGTGGCTTTGAACAACAGATGCTCCAGAAAATGTGCGACACCGGATTCACCCAACGGTTCGTCCGCTGATCCGGCTTTGTACCAGACCATATGTTGCAGCACCGGTGCGCGGTGATCTTCTACCACGACCACCTGCATCCCATTGCTTAGCTCAAATGTGGTGACAGCCTCGTCAACACCATCGGCAAATGTCGGCCAGGCCGCGGCGGCCATTGCGCCTGCCAAAGCAAGTCTTCGCAGCATCAGATTTCCTCTCTGCTAAAATCCCGCTTAACCTGTGTTGTGAATATCAGGTATCAAGAACAGATAGCGTAAATGTGAGCAATTTAGTCAGCAATCCGCCGACAGATTATCTACTGGCAGGCGGCGAAGATGGAGTAAGCGCACCACCGCTCCGGAATCGCTGAGTCTCGGTATAGGCATCCAGAGATTGATCTTCGTATGCTGCGTTATAGTGGTCATAACGACCCAGCTTAAGCCTTGACAAAAAGGCCTTGGACTTACGTTGGCGGAACTCTGCGTCGCTTTGGGCCAGTTCTTCGCGCGTGTTAGACGGCACGCCATAACGACCAGCCTGATTTACCAGCGCAATATCCTGATTTGCTATGCTCTGAGCATTCTGACCACCCGCGCGCCCACCCAAAGCGATAATCGCATCCGATCTTGGATCTACATCAACAAGATTGGTGCCACCCGGCGTTGGCGTCGGCAAAGTTGTATAGTTTGCGGGTTCGGTCAACGGCTTGACCGGCAGAACCGAGAATTCCTCGGGACCAGTGCCCGTGGCGTACAGCTGTTTCAAACCCTTGTTAGAGCACCCGCCAACAACAACTATTGAACCTAATATGATGGCACCCAGCGTTATCCGCATGGCCACTCTCCTGCCTGTTTCATGCGCTTTTAACGCATTATTCTGGTAACGTCACGAGCCCTTTTTGTCCCCGGCCTTTGGGTCCAACAAAATCAGGCTCAATGCTCCGACAAAAATGAAAATATCAGCAATGTTAAAAACAAAAGGATTGTTGATACCACAGCATGACATGTTAATGAAATCAACTACATAGCCATATATTATTCGGTCAGCGACATTCCCCAAAGCACCGCCGATCAACAGGCCAGCGCTGATTTGCATCAAACGCGAAGACTGTGTCCGGCTTATCCAGATGAACACAGCTATGACCACAATCAGTGAAAACCCAATCAACACCCACCGCATGAGGTCAGATCCATCGTTAAACAGACCAAAATTTATCCCCTTGTTTTCGCCATAGCGAAAATTCAGCAAGGGCGGCAAAATATCAATTGCGCGCACCTGCGACAGGTTCAGCCAGTGGATAACCAGATATTTGCTGATCTGATCAATCAGAAAAGCGCATAATCCAGTTGCCAGAAGCGGGCGCATAGTCATCAATGTCTGAAATGCCGCATGCCGGTGAACACCATCGCCAACCCGGCCTTATCAGCTGCGGCAATCACCTCATCGTCACGCATTGATCCACCCGGTTGGATCAGCGCCGTGGCACCTGCCTCAGCGGCGGTCAGCAATCCGTCAGCAAACGGAAAAAACGCATCCGATGCCACAACCGACCCTTGGGTCAATGGCGCGTCAAGGCCCATAGCTTCGGCCATATCGTCAGCTTTTCGGGCGGCTATTCGCGTACTGTCGACCCGGCTCATCTGGCCAGCGCCAACGCCTACGGTTGCACCATTTTTGACGTATATAATCGCGTTGGATTTGACGTGTTTGGCGACCGTCCATGCAAACATCAAATCCGCAAGTTCGGCATCTGTCGGGGCGCGTTTGGTGACTACTTTCAGATCATCCAGCGTGATGTGACCGACGTCTTTGTCCTGGACAAGCAAGCCGCCGGACACCTGTCGATAGCTCAGCGCCGCCGCCCGTGGATCGGCAAGACCTCCTGTGGTCAGCAATCGCAGGTTCTTTTTCTTGGCGAAAACCTTTTTGGCTCCGGCATCTGCATCCGGAGCAATCACAACTTCGGTGAATATTCCGCTGATCTGTTCTGCCGTGGCTGCATCCAGTGGTTGGTTCAATGCGATAATACCGCCAAAGGCGCTCGTGCGGTCGCAATCGAATGCACGATTATAGGCTTCTTGCAATGTTGCGCCCGTGGCCACACCGCAGGGATTGGCATGTTTGATGATGGCGCAGGCCGGACCATTGGCCGGGTCAAATTCGCTGACCAGTTCAAACGCAGCATCGGTGTCGTTGATGTTGTTATAGGACAGCTCTTTGCCCTGATGCTGGGTGGCAGTCGCCACGCCGGGACGGGCCGAACCATCCGTATAGAATGCCGCTGACTGATG
>JAHRVZ010000042.1 GCA_019090405.1 Paracoccaceae bacterium | reverse complement strand
TCGGAAGGCGATATTGAAATTCGGCTTATTGGCTTGCGACCGGGTGAAAAAATTGAAGAAGAACTAACGTTAAACAACGAATTGATTGGCACACGCTATCCAAAAATATTCTGCGCCCGCGAAGATAGCCTATCCGAAATCGAAGTGGCGTCTGTCCTGCATGGCCTGCGCAGCGCGCTTAGTGCCAGTGACGATGGCGCGGCGCTAAAAGTGGTCCGCCATTGGGTTGAAGGCTATCAGTCAAGCGGCATTGATAACCGATTACCGCAGGGACAAGCTGTTTAATCAGACCTTTAAGCGCCGGATCTGTTGGAATTATCTTGTTGGACTATGGCGCGGGAAAAATTTTAGTGCTCGATTGTCTATTCAAAAGGTCCAATCTATGTCTGCTGGTCTTTTCTATGGAACGGTTTTGAAAGCTGCTCCTGAACGTGATACGGGAAACACTAGCTTTTGAAGTCTTGCCCCGCATTGACCTCTTAGAAATACGAAAAGTTTACAGGATCTATTTGTTTGAGGTGATCAATGGCCCGAATTAACGACATTTCCCGCAAACTTTTTGACGACTGGTATGTAAAGGCACAGTATGAAACTTTGACGGGTGATCTGGCTGTACAGGATATTGGTCAAGCCTATGCTGCGCAGAGCGCGATTCAGGATTTGTTTTCAGAAAGGCGTGGCGTAATTTCAGGTCGAAAAATTGCACTGACGTCAGCAGAAATGCAAAAAATGTGTGGTATTAGTCAGCCGATTGTTGGTGCATTTTTTGCGTTCGACGTTTTGCAGACCAAGGCAAAAGTTTCCGCAAATAAGTTCCATCATCTTGGTCTTGAATTCGAACTGGCACTAGAGTTGAAAGAAGATGTGAGACCGCAGAGTGTGCTTCACGACGCAGAATCTGTGGTTAACCTGATCGCTGCAGCCCGACCTGCTTTTGAGATTATCGAAGATAAAGGAGCGGACTATAGCCAGCTTGATGTGTTCACGATGATTGCCGACAACGCTTGGTGCGGGGGAATAGTCCTTGGCCCGATCATCGAAGATTGGGAGGAACTGGATTTGTGTGATATTCCGTCCTGTGTCTACCAGAAGGGCGAGCCTGATCAGAAGACAAATACCGGGGCCGCTGACCCGCTTGGCTCGTTGGCATGGGTTCTTAATCATTTTAGTGAGCGTGGCATAACATTGTCTCGGGGCGAGCATGTTATCACCGGGTCTGCCGTAAAAACCCGCTTTCCTATTGTTGGTGATAAATTCAGCTATGACGTTGCCGGTGCAATAGTAGACGTCGAGATTGTCTAGCCCGTGCTCAAAACGACTGATCGACCAGCAGGCACCAGAGCAAAACTGTATTCGTGGCGCACATGCGGGATTCTAGCCAAGACTTTGCAACAGTTCTTGTGACGGCTCTCCTGTTGCGGGCAACCCTTTACTGGACTGATAGGCGCTGATTGCTTTTGTTGTATTCGGGCCGATCACACCATCGGCCCCGTCTGTATCAAACCCCTTGGCCGTCAGCCGTTGCTGAAGTGCGATACGGTCATCTTTGGTTAACCCGTTGGCATCCGGCGGAAAGCTTGCACGTAGCGGCCCAGCGCCGCCTATCCGGTCGGCAAGATGGCCGACCCCAATGGCATATGCGTCCGAATTATTATAGCGTTTGATCACCTTGAAATTGCTGGTCACAGCAAATTTTGGCCCACCGGCTTGCGGCTGGATAATGCTGCCAGCAGGTGCCCCCTCGCCAACTTCTCCACCCCATCGTACACCTCGCGTCCAGCCGTTGCGCTGAAGATAAGCCGCGGTTGAGGCAAGCGCGTCAGTTGGGTCGTCCGACCAGATATCGCGTCGTCCATCACCGGTGAAATCGACAGCAAATGCCTGATATGACGTTGGAATAAACTGGGTGTGACCCATCGCGCCAGCCCAACTGCCAGTTAAGCGCGAAGCGGGAATATCACCACTTTGCAGGATGTTAAGCGCTGCCATCAACTGATTTTCAAAGAACGCACCTCGCCGCCCGTCAAACGCAAGCGTCGAGGTTGAGGATATGACCGGAACATTGCCGCGACGCTCTCCATAAAAGCTCTCAAGACCCCAAATCGCGGTGATGATTTCGGCGTCCACGCCGTATTGTGCTTCAAGAGCTTTGAGGGTTGTCTGGTGTTGCGCAAATGCGGCGCGGCCCTTGCTAACCCGTTCATCCGACGCAGCGATGGCCAGATAATCTTCAAGCGTGCGACTGAACTCGGTCTGGTTGCGATCACGTTTGACAACACCGGGCAGATAGCCGGTTCCGCGAAATCCAGTGGACAGCGTTGTACTGGAAATTCCCCGTTCCTGGGCGCGTATTTTGAATGAAGCAACCCAGTCATCATAACCCGCATTTTTAGCTGGCTTAAGATCGTCAGGTAGCCCGGTAGATTTCGGGCTGCTCGGCCCCTGGGTCGTTGTACCATTACAGGCAGTAAGGCTGATCGCTGCAATACCAAGTCCGAAATAACGCCGTGTCATGCCCATAACTCGTCCCGCCTGCCGCTTCTTTGTTGTCGGTATACTAGATGAGTCAGGTCCGATTTAGAACAACTTGCATCAGCTGAATGAAAGAAAAAGCTGCGGGACAGTTTTGTAGTCTATTTGGTTGAGTTTAACCAAATATAAGCCGTGCAGGAATAAGACCCGTGACCCGCGGGCTAGAAGTTACATTTGGCAAGTCTTTGAAATTAGTCCAATAAGTTTATGATACCTTGGCATTCACCCAGCAACAACCAATACAGGCGTCTTGCGTCGGCTGGGCATTCCAAATGCCAGAACATGGCCTGACGCGTGGTCGATTTCAGAAATAGACCAGCCCGATGAAATTTTCATTACTCTGACTTTGTTTTCGTGATTTTTCGTAGCGACGAAAACGGAATCAACCGACGATGTAAGCCCGGCAATACTGTCATTTCCGATCAAAATTGTACCGCCAGGTCCAGCAGCGGGAACTGTAAGCCCATCCACACCATAGCGCATTTCACCGGTAATCAATGTAAAACGACCATCATCCCCGATATGAACCAATTCATTTGACGCACGCATTCCAAATACGACATCTCTCACTTTCTTTCCCATATCAACCGCCACAATTATGCCTGATGATATGTCCAGCACATGGCTCACAGACCCATTATATGCATATCGCCCAAAACCATCCTGAGTGACTGACAACCATTTTTTGCCCTCGCGACGCCAAGCCTGAACACCCACAGTACTATTGTCGAAAAACAAAAACGAATTGGGGCGACGGTCATTAACAGCCGTACATTCACCTAAGGCATCAGGTGGACGTGATAGAACGTCGTTTGTCGCAATGAGACCTTTGTCCGAGATATCGTATCGGGTGAGCATCTTATTGCTGTTGTCTGTAACAAGACCCCAAAAAGACGCTCTATCTGAAAAAAACCGGCGCGGTTGCGATCCTGCTATTTCGATCTTTTTACCATCATATCCGCCACGCCTACGCCGGACTAAAAAGGCCAAACCGCTGGTGGTCTGGATCAACGCAGCTTCTGGAGTGCTGCAAGTCGTTGCAACCTGATCCTCTGGTGGCAGCAGATATTCAAGAACCGGACGCTCAGATCCTTTTTGATCAAGTGCCGCAATGTTCAAAAGCCCATTGCGGTCAATTCGTACAACAACAATACTGCCGTTAGCCAACAGTTCTGCGCCGACGACCAGCCCCATCGCTGAATTGCTTTTCAATTTGACAATTTTCACTTTTGCGCGGGCCATCAACTATAACCGAGACAATTGGCAAGCTGAGTCAGATAAGCCTTGCGGTCGTCGTCAAAAACCGCGCCCTCTTCGGTCTCAAAAAAGTTTGCAAGACTAGGCATCCGTATTTTCCCGGGGCGAAACACAGGGTTGGAAACAAATTTCATATCGTTGCCGTATGCTGCAAGAGGCGGTCCAAGATAGGCATAGGGTGAATTTTCGGGATGAAGCATAGCCGTAATCGCTTCGTCATCGGTGCGCAGCCCCAAAAACTCGGCAACCTGGGACATGACATTATGGGAATCAGACAGAACGTCCTCGCCACGGATGCGGATGTATTGACCGGGATTCAGCGATCCGCAGAAATCCAGAATATTGCGTTGGGTGATAGGCCAGAAACTCATGGCGTTATCCAACCGCGCCTGTTTTTCTTCTTCGGAAAAGCGTGGCAGGCTGCTGACATATTCCTCGATGGATTTCTTAAGACCAACCGGATGGCGGGTTACGTGGATATAAAGCGCGTCGGGCCAGTTTCGGCGGACTCTTTCAAGTGCAGGCGGCACAAAAGAGACATTAGGGGTTTTCTCGAGACAATAGATGGCCCCGGTCTTCTCTTCTGCCTTGTCCATAATCATATTCATCACGTCAACTGACTTCCAATCTTTTCGATCCTCAAGCCAGTTTGCTGCAGTCAGGACATTTTCAGGAGTCTGGCCGCCAAACATCAGTTCGGCCATAGCACGAAGCATACCCGGAGGGCCGAGGAATTTGGCGCGGTTGACCTCCCATTCCATGACTTCCCACAACCTTTCGCGCACCACCAGATGCAACTCGGGAAAGCCGTAAATTTGCGGATGCTGCCCAATCATTGTCGAAACCAACGACGAAAAAGACCGTGGTGGGCACAACATCATCACCAGGCGCGCCATCAGTCATTAACCCCGGATTTTTTGTTACTATTCTCAGCCACGATCGCCGAAAGGGTACTGTCAAGTCTGTCCAGCTGTGCCTTCAGGCCAAGGCTGACGGCTTCGACAATCGCTTTTTGTGCCAAAAGCTCGCGCCGCAGCATTTGCAGTTCGGTTTCTCCACTACTGTCAATCAGTAAGAGGGTTTCCTCATGCAATTGGTCGCGCAATGAGCGCCAAACCGCTGCGGCACCACGAGCGCCCTCTTCTACAGGGTTTTTCATCAGAAACGGTTTTTCAAGAAGATCGGCGCGAATATCATCGTCGACACTTTCATTTGCCCGTTTATTATCAGATTGTTCCTGTCGGAAGTTAGAGTAGTCTTCGGAAAATGGATCGCGTAAAGAAAACTCTTCCCGGTTCAGGGGCACTCCGGATTCGGCAAGCTCGGACGGCAGAAAATTGTCCCACTCGTCCCGAAAATTACTGATACCATCGGCGAGAGGTCCCATGGGATTTCCGACGCCGCCAAAGTCGTCACTTTTTTTTGGTGTTTTGATTTTACTACTCTTTTTTGTCATTTGCTTCGAAAGTCTCTGCCTCATTCTGAGTGATCAGCAATCGAAGCGGCTGTAAGGTTGGCCTCATGCTGTTTTCGGCATTGCCTCGTCGCTAAGTCTCATGATGATATCCCGATTCGTATCCTCATAGCGACGACGCCCATGCATGAAACGCTGATTATCGACTATGGCAACAGACCCGGGTTTCCACGGTACGTTCAGTGTCAATTCCTCGGCAATATCGTTTATCTGATAGAGCATATCCATAGGTATTTTCGACCCATCAATGAGGCGCAGATTACTGTCGTCGATCCCTTCGATAAACTCTCGCGCGGCCCAGACAAGAATTGAATTCACAAATGCTCGTCCAGCGTGGTGATCGTTGTAGGCGTGGCAGCGATAAACGGTCTCGATGGAACCATCGTCGTTAATCATCAGTTCGTTGCCGATCTGTTCACAAATCTGCACCACATCTTCAATGTTGGTGGTTTTGTAGACTTTTGACCAAGTATCTTTGTCATATTTGCGGCGGTATGAAATTGCGTTGGTCTCAAAATACGACCGAAATTCCTGAGGAAGTGCTTTCCAGAGTGCAACGCCGTCACACAATGTAGTCTGGCCATCTTCGGCTGCTGGCTGAATACAGCAAAAGAACAAAGTTGACGGGCGGTTTTTCATATAAAACATTTCACCATGTAGTGGCACCGAGGTTTTAGAAGTATTTCCACCAGTCACAGTCAGCACTGTTTTGCTATTCTTCAAAGCCGATTGTCTATCATTATTGGCACCGCCCACATATTCCATGAAAACTTCAAAGAAACGTTCGGTGAAATCTGGAAATTTCTCGCGTGTCAGAGTGGATTCTTCGATCAGAATTGCGCCCGACGAATTGTATGCGTCAAGAATTACCTGTTTGTCGATGCTCATTGCGTCACTCGCCGCAGGAACATCAATTTTTGTGCCGCACAACAAAGGCACCATACGAGATTCATTATTACTCAACTTACCAAACTCCTGAATTCACCCCTAAAAGTAGTTAAAATGCTAACAGAATTTGTTCGATTAAGGCAATTAAAATTACAAAAATTCTTGTAATTTCCGTTTCACCCATCTTTTCGCGATTTAGCCTTTCATATGAAAGCCAAGTTTACCCGCAAGCTCTATAACCTGCGGAACAAAGACGCCGCCATCTCCACGCCATTTCAGGGGTTCCCGGCAATTTACCGGAGCGTGCGACAAGACCTGGCTGGTCATGTCGGAAACTGATTTTCCCACCATGTCAAAATCCACTCCGGACGTTGCTGCAAAGGGTCCTGGAACGGAAAACAGTCGTTCTTGATTGCCAAGCATTTCGGATATCGTTTTCGCATCAACAGCCACACCAATATGGGTCAATAGCGAGGTCAGTGCTGATGTCGGATCGGACACGAGACTTTCTGCCGACAGATCGAAACAACGTTCTTTGGGCAGTTCGTCAAACAGTGTAATGGCTGCTTGCTGAGTTCGGTACCAGGCAAATTGCGGATCAAATACCGGAGGCTCGTGCGACCAATCAATGAACTGTTCGGCAACTTCGTATGAATCCATGCAGGGGTGACGGGGTCCGCGATCTCGCCAATAGGGTTGGTTCGCGCGCATCGCCTGCCAGGCCGCCAGTGCAACTGATTCCGATTGGGTTTTCGGGTTTGAATAAAGGTGAATGACAGGGGACAGGGGGAATTGCGCGCAGACCCGACGCATTGCTTCCAAATTCTGTGCATGTAGGGGGCTGTAATCAACCAGGATACGCGGAGCAACTAACGATGCTATTTCAGAATAGATTTCGCCAGTTGTACGGTCGCGCCTGAAGTTGAGCCATCTGCGCGCCATCTGGATGGATTGCAGGGTTTGTTCTCCGGTGGTTAAATGCCCCAGAAGCCGCAGGAGACCGTGGGCATTGGTGTCGCGCGGAATTGAACAGTAGCTCTGGTACTGCCACCCATATTCGAAGGGCAGCAGATTAAGATGCGGAGCGCCAAACAAATCGGGATGCGACCCAAGAAGCGCTGCCAAAAAGCTGCCCTGCGATTCTCGTGAGGCCAGAATGATTACTGGTGGTTTTATGGTTTGTTTTTCAGACATTCACGAACCGTTCATGCGCATAAAAACCACCGCGCTATCTTTTTCTGCCGGAGTTTCTATTGATTCTTTGTTCACTTGAATTTCGCCACGAAAACGTAGTGCCTGGACCAAATATTGACCATTTCGGGAAACTGACAATACATCACCGAATGCGCCTGACTTGCCACCGACGGGCGTTGGCGTGAATGCGAACCTCAGTTCGCCGCTTGGATCGAGTGCGACAACATAGCTGGTCGGCCCAGATGCAGGTGGTTCTAGCTCAGCAACAACCTTGCTGCCCCGACGTATTGTGAGCGTTCCCTTTTGCATAGCCGAAAGAATAACCCCTCGATTATCGGCCTGAAGTTCAGGTCCCAAATTTCTGCCGGCCCCAATGAGAGAAATAACCATTTTGCCCGCGCCGGAAGAATCCAGACGGACCACATAATCAATTTGCCTGCCCTTTGGCGCAGGTACTTCCCGATCAATCAGGATGCCGGGTCCGCCGAAAAAACCCGACGCATAAATTGCCCCATCCGGGCTGACTCCAATCCCACGAACACTGTCTGTGCCCTTGCTTCCGACCGGCTTTAGCCAGACCAATTTGCCAAGATTGTCCAGACGTGCAACCGCTCCGTCCCAGTCTCCTCTGGCTTGCAATGTTTCACCCTGCCCACGCAACGTGCCCCGGTATTGAAAGCCCAGATAGACATCGCCACTGGGCGCCATTGCCAATGCCCGAATGCGTTCGGTTCCGGAGCCGTCAAAATGTGCAACCCACCGGATTTTGCCCTCTGGCGTAAGGCGTAAGACTAAACTATCCCGGTTGCCACCGCCGAATTTGTACGATTTGCCACCGGCTTCGAAGGTTCCATTCGTTATTGCCGACACGGCAATCTCACCGTTGTCCAAGACGGAAATTTCATTGCCGCCATCTTCATCGCTGCCGCCAAAGCCTGAAGCCCAAATCAGTTGGCCTGACGGGCTGTATTTGGCGACAAAGTGATCGGTGCCACCGTTCGATTTCAGTTTTTGACCACCAAAATCTACTTCGCCGCTAAACCATCCACTGGCATAAATATTGCCAGCTTTGTCTGTCGTCAGATCAAACGTATTGTCATCACCGGACCCACCAATTTGAAGGGACCACGTGGTCTTGCCGTTCTGCGCGATACTCGCCAGAAAAATGTCACCTTTTCCGCGGCTTTTCATCATCTTGCCGCCAATCGACAGCTGGTTGCGGAAAACACCCGAAATAACGGTGTTCCCATTGTTATCTACAGAAATTCCGTCAACTTCATCAATTTGCTTATCAATTTCACCGACGGGTTTGACCCAAGCCACGGTGGGCTGCCGGTTCTGAAAGGTTTTCAATTCACTGGCGATACCTGCTCCTGCAATCATGGAACAAATCACAACGCTGCTTAACTTTCTGATGACCCAAGCCATATTTCCATTCCTCCTCGCGGGTTGTCACGATATTCCCATTCATCTTTCGAAATACGGAACGCCGAACGTGGACCAAACTGATTGGATGATCCAACATAAAGTCCGTGTGGTGTCGACAGGATGTTACGCACACCGTGGTTATATGGGTTTTCAAAGCCTGAACGTGTCACAGGAACCCAGTTTTCTCCATCGCGCGTCCGCCAAAGATCGTAGCCGCCGAAATTTTCGACAAATTCCTCGATATCAATGTTTTGCAGCAACCTTGCCACCGGTGTGTCAACTTTGTGAAAGTTGCGATATAATAAGAAAACCAACCAGTCTTGCGTTCCGGCATAAACCCAACCGTCATGCATGTTCATTTTCCAGATACTGCCAGTGAAAATGTTATTCCATCCAGACAGCATCCCACTCAGTGGACCGTCTTCGCGCCGACGTTCGCCCATTATGATATCATTGGATCCGTCCGGATTAAGCCGGATTAGTTCGGGCCCCACCGGGCCAACATTGTTATCTTTGTCGATTCCGCCTTTTTGAACACCCGACCCGACCAAAACACACCCGTTCGGCATTGCCGCCATGCTGACGACACCCTGATTGAATCGCCCACGTCCAGCACCATCTGTCAGAACCCGCTCCCAGTGATAGGGTGGTTTGCCTTCTGCTTCGGTGCGCCAGAGTTGATATCCCCGGGCAATATTGGCTGTTCCTGCGTACAGATATTTGTCCGTCGCGATGATCTCAAAGACGCCAATATTATTTTTGTCACCAAAACCGCGCTCATTGACCTGCACCCAGCGACCCGAAGCTGGATCAGTGCTTTCGTAAACACTGGCAATTCCAGAAGCATTCTGCCGTCCAGCCGTTGCGCCAGTTGGTGTGGTATAAAGCTTTCCTTTGAACACAACCAAAGAGCGGGCAGATGTTGCCTCTAACCCGTCAAGACCTGGTGGGCCAACCGCCTCAAAACGTTCGCCGTCAGCGCTCCGTAAAAACTGTAAACCTTCTCCGCGCGACCGCGACCATGTCGTTACATACAACGCCGGCTCGTCGTCTGAATCGCCCTGATAAACCGCCATTGCACGATAACCCAGATCCCGGCTCATCCGGGTGCCATCCCGACCGTGGACCATTGGCGCCTGATAGACGCGGCTCCACTTGCCGGCAGGAGGGTCCATTCGCCAGATTTCAGCCCGCGCAGCGTGATTTTCAAATGCGGGTGTAAACACTCGGTTATGCATCTCTACAGGCCAGATGTTCAGCGAAACATCGCTCATGCCGCCTTTGTCACCGCCCCCCAGCAGTGCCATTGTCGCACGCGAAGTTCCTGCAAACACCTTACCGTTGAAATATGCCATAGAATGGCAATATGAATTAAATCCATCGCCAAATCCGTTTTCCGACACTTTCCGAAAATTGTCACGTGACAAGCCCGAACCAGCCAGTTGAATGTCGGCCTGCCGTAAACTGGCCAGATCGTAATCACTCTCCATAATAAATGCGTGTCCTGTTTGGCATATTTGTTTTTCGTTTTTTTCAAGCCTTCGATAGCAGCGCTGGCTTTGCGCCACTCCGTGATTTATTAAATCGGCGTTCCTTTCGAATGCCAAGGGTTTTTTTATGATCCCACAGAGATCAGCTCTGATACGCAATTCGAACTGATGCCGAACAACCGCTTTAAACGTTGGACAGGACGAACACCAAGCTCTTTCAGAGCAGGGGTAATTTGAGTCGCGTTTGCCTGCATCAAATGGCCACCAAACGGCTAAGTAGCTGGCCAGGTCAATTCAACAAGCGCGGCAATCTGCCCAATACTCTTTGATCACAGTATTGCCTTGATGAACACCAGCCAACAAAACACGAACTTGGTCATTCCTGAAGCAATGAGTTTTCCCAGTTGCGAAGGAAATTACGTCGCTTCATTTGATCAAGAAAAACCAAGAGACCGGGGCCAAACCGAATTGGTCTAAGTGCGGTATTTTCCTGCAATGACGTTGCATCAATTGCCGGAAGTCCAGTCGCCGCAACAAGATCCTGACGGTTGTTCAACAGGCTTAGAAAATCAATCATGTCCTGCGCATTTTCGACGTTTTCAGCGTTTGCCGGGATAAGCGCGGTGCGCAACATGACATTCACAAAATCTGTCAGTTCAATAATCTCAAACCCTTTCGTCGTCGCCATCTGCGAGGCCGCATAACTGCCAAGCACATTATATGCGAGCGCAAGTTTGCCGCTGGCGACGTCACGGATCATGTCGCCGGAACAGCAATAAAGCTGTGCATCAAGCCGCCCCATCACCTCCATCAAACGCCAAAATGCCTCGCTGTTGCGGCTGTCCTGCGTTGCAACAAGATAGCCAAACCCAGAACGACGCACATCATATGTGCCGATGCGCCCGGCAAATCGTTCAGGGCTTTCACGTAGCAACGTTATAAGCGCTTCGCGGTTTTGTGGAGCGGTGTCGGGGGTGAAAAAAGCATCTGATACAATAAGAACTGCAGGCTCTTGTGTAAAGGCAAACAGCTGATCTCGCCAGGATGCCCACGCGGGTAGGCTGGTGGTGGCGACACTGCTATATTTTTGGACAAACCCGTCATTTGCCAATTTGGTTTGCAGATCCATTGCAGATGAAATGGCAAGGTCAAAGACTGCCCCTTCGTCATATATGGCCTTCATTAACTCGGTGGTGCCGACGACGGTGTAATCAATTGAAATACCGTTATTTTGTTCTTGAAAAGCGCGTAATATCGGGTCGAAGACATCAAGATCAGCAGTCGAAATAATCTTTAGCACGGCCAGTTCAGGATCCGCCGTATAAACGCGTTGATCTTCAATTTCATAGCCCGAGGCAGACCCGGCAATCAGGCAAAGCGTGGCGATCAGGCTTTGGGCAATACGATGGAAACACATGCGCCACCTCCGTTCCGGTTTGGGGCGATGGTGATGTGGCCGCCATGGGCGCGCGCAACTTCATCTGCGATTGTCAGGCCAAGACCCGAACCAACAATTTCGTCGACATTTGCACCGCGTGCGTAGCGGGTTGTCAGCTGTGATGTGTCTACCCCGTCAAAGCCACGTCCCTGATCGGTGATCGTCAAGGAAATGTCATCGCTGACTTTGATACGCGCGGTAATGGTGCTGTCATCCGGGGAATATTTGATAGCGTTGTCCAGAATGTTCTGCAACGCCGCCTGAATCAGAATGCCGTCGCCTTTGAAAGCCACCGGCCCATCCGGGAAATCACGCCGAAGGGTGATATCTTTCAAGTCTGCGGTCGGACCCAGCCGGTCACATATATCTGCCATGATCGTATTCAAATCCAAAGCGTCACGGGTCAGGCTGTCAGCGCGAAACGTCACCATGGCATGATCCAGCATTTGCCCGGCAGACCGCGAGCTTTCGTCAATGGCGCGGATCATCTCACGCAGGGCTTGTTTATGCTCAGGTTTGCTTAGTTTGCGATAGGTGATTTCAGCCTGTGTGCGCACTGTGGCAAGCGGCGTTCGTACGCGATGTGCGGCTTCGGCGATAAAATCCTCGGTTTGTGAAAGCGAGGCGCGCAATCGGGCCATAAAGGAATTAAGCGCCATAACCAAAGGCACCAGTTCGGTGGGTGGCTGGGCTTTGACCGGGCGCAAATCGTTCAGACCACGCCGGGTCACAGATTCAGTCATGCGCTCAATCGGGCGAAGTGCAGAGCGCGCCGCCGCAAGGCTAAGCGCTGTGGCAAGCAGGAAAAATCCGACCCCAACGCCTGTGGCTGTGGTGGTGATCCGGCGCGAGATCGCCTCAAGACCCAACCGCGTTTGGGCGACGGTGACGACTACGTTTGTGGC
>JAHRVZ010000041.1 GCA_019090405.1 Paracoccaceae bacterium | reverse complement strand
TCTTTGATGCCTCGACAGCGCTGGAAATGCTGGGCTTCATGAGCGAAGACGTTAAAGAAGGCGTTCTGTCACACCGCGAAAAACGCGCGCCTAACTTCAGCAAAGACTGCCCAATCTAAACCGGGCACAGCAAGGAAAGCATAGCAATGTCGGAAGATATCTATCCTCACATCGCGACTGCATATAATGCGGCCGCCGCAATGGCTCCGGGCCTGAAGGCCCGCTTTGAGGCGGCCGGATTTGATCCTGCAACAATTTCATCTCTGGCGGTTCTCTCCCAGCTGCCAGTGATGAAAAAAGAGGAGCTGTTGACGCTCCAGCGAGAGAGCCCGCCATATGGCGGGTTCCTCGCCACCGACCCTAAAGACATCGAACATATCTATGTCTCTCCGGGTCCGATTTTTGAACCCTCGCTACCCGGTGGCGGTGGCCATGGGCTGGATATGCTGTTCAGATCCGCTGGCGTCGGGTCTGGTGACATTATCCTGAATACCTGGTCCTATCACCTGGTCCCGGCGGGGCTTTTGTTTGATCAGGCAGCACGCGCGACAGGCGCCACGGTAATCCCCGGTGGCGTCGGCAACCGCGAACTGCAGGCGCAGATCATCGTCGAAACGGGCGCTACATCCATCTGTGCCTCGACGGCGTTTTTCCTGGCGCTGGCCGATACAGTAATAGAAAAATATGGCCGCGAGGCCTGGACCATAAAAACCGCCTTTTTAGGTGGCGAGATGGGTGACTGGATGGCCAAGCGCCGCCGGATCGAAGCTGACTATGGGGTGACCACCTGGGCGGCTTATGCAACCGCCGATCTGGGGCTGGTCGCCTATGAGGACGGGAACGACGGTTATCTGTGTCACCCGGACCGGATCGTGCAGATTTGCGACCCCGACACTGGCGCCCCGCTGCCCGATGGTGAAACCGGCGAGATCGTTGTCACCGCCCGCGCGGCAGAATGGCCAATGATCCGTTTTGGCACTGGCGACAGCGCCTTTGCGCTTGAATCAGAAGCCGATGGCAGGGTCATAAGGTTGTCCGCCATTCAGGGCCGCGTTGGTGCCGCTGTCAAAGTACGCGAAATTTTCGTCTATCCCCGCGCCATCGAAGAGGTGGTGATCGCCACCCCCGGTGCCACAGCGGCACAAGCCATCATCACCCGCGAGAATGACCGTGATACACTGCGGCTGCATCTGATGATCGAAGAAGGCACAGATCGGGTCATGGCCGAAGCGGCCGCTACAGAAACGTTCCAGTTGCACGCGCGTATCCGCGCCGATGCCGTGGAATTTGTCGATACCTTGCCGGAAAATGCGGATCTTATCGTCAATCTCATGGACGGCTGACGGCCAAAGGGGCGGCGAAAGATGTAACCGCCCCTGCCCGTTTCTATCTCGTATCTATCCCGTATCTATTGCGCCGTATAGCCACCGTCGACGACCATTTCCGAGCCTGTCATGAACGACGCCTCGTCCGAAGCCAGAAACAGCACCGCGCGTGCCACTTCTTCCGGTTGGGCCGGGCGTTCCATTATGGTTGTTCCCAGAAGATCCTTTGCGACCTCTGGATCGGCCAGCAATTCATCCGTCATTGCTGTGGCAATCACACCCGGATGGACCGAGTTCACCCTAATATTGAAAGGCGCATAGTCCGATGCTGTTGCCTTGGTCAAAAGCCGCACGGCACCCTTTGTAGCCTGATAAGCCGCCGCAGAGGGCGCGCCGACAATGCCGTAAATCGACGAAATATTGATGATAGACCCGGCGCCTGTGGCCTTCATGCTGTCCAGAACAGCCTTGGTCCCCAGAAACACCCCTTTGGCATTGATCGAGAAAATTCTGTCCCATTCTTCTTCGGTGGTATCTTGAACCGGCTTCATTATCAGAATGCCGGCATTGTTGACCAGAATGTCGATATCGCCAAATGCCTTGACACCACGTGTGATTGCCTTGTCCCAGCTCGCGGCATCAGCCACGTCCAGATGCACCGCAATTGCGCTACCACCTGCATCGGTGATGTCCTGCACCACGGACTGCGCCCCGTCACCGTCAACATCTGCGACGATCACCTGTGCACCCTGTTCAGCAAATAAGCGCGCCTCTGCCGCCCCCATTCCGCTGGCAGCGCCACTAATCAGCGCAGTCTTGTTCTGAAGTCTTCCCAATTTGATTCCCCCAATAAGGCTTGCCCGATGGAAGAATCAATTTTAGACGTTTTGGCCATTTTCAATGTTGACCCAGATCAAGCACCGCTGGAAGCTCTTTTAGAACGACCTTGGCATACCCAGAATGTGTTCACCGACATAGGACAGGATCAGGTTGGTCGAGATCGGTGCTACCTGATACAGGCGGGTTTCGCGGAACTTGCGTTCGATATCGTATTCACGGGCAAAACCGAACCCACCGTGGGTCTGGATACAAGCGTTTGCAGCTTCCCAGCTGGCATCTGCTGCCAGCAGTTTGGCCATGTTGGCCTGTGCACCACAATCAATCCCGGAATCAAAACGGCGGCAGGATTCGAACCGCATCAGGTTGGCCGCCTCAAGCGCAACAAAGGACTTGGCAATCGGGAACTGCACACCCTGGTTTTGTCCGATGGGACGATCAAATACGATACGTTCGTTGGCATAGGCACGCGCCCTGTCAACAAACCAATAGCCATCACCAATACATTCCGCAGCAATCAGCGTGCGTTCAGCGTTCAGCCCGTCAAGGATGTGATAAAAACCACGCCCTTCGGTGCCGATCAGGTTTTCAGCCGGTATTTCAAGGTCGTCAAAGAACACTTCGTTGGTTTCATGTCCCGACATGTTAGAAATCGGGCGTATTTCCATGCCGTTGCCGACAGCATCGCGCAGATCAACCATAAAGATCGACAGGCCTTGTGACTTCTTTTTCACCTCGCTTATGGGCGTGGTACGGGCCAAAAGGATCATCAGGTCAGAATGTTGCAACCGGCTGATAAACACCTTTTGACCGTTAACGATATACCGATCACCCTTTTTGACGGCGGTGGTCTTTAGTTGGGTGGTATCGGTCCCCGTGGACGGTTCTGTCACGGCCATGGATTGCAGCCGCAAATCACCCGACGCGATGCCGGGCAGGTATTGCTGTTTCTGCGCCTCGGACCCGTGGCGCAGCAATGTGCCCATGTTGTACATCTGCCCGTGGCAATGGCCGGCATTACCCCCTGAACGACAGATTTCCTCCATCACGATGCTGGCTTCGGTCAATCCAAGACCCGAGCCACCGTATTCTTCGGGGATCATCGCGGCCAGCCAGCCAGCCTTGGTCAGGGCATCGACGAATTCTTCGGGGTATGTTTCAGCTGCACCATGTTTGCGGTGATATTCGTCTGGAAATTCAGCGAAAAGCGCGCGCAGCGCATCGCGCAGATCGTCATGTGTGTCGGGGGCCGTGGTCTGTAGCTGGCTCATGAATCTGGACCACTGTTTTCAAGAATTTCTTCTTCAACGCGCTGCCAGATATCAAAGGAAATCGGATTTTCGCTTTCTTCCAGAATATGTCCAACCAGCCCGATGGCCCGCGCCATCACGCCAAAACCACGCACGATTTTCCATGGGAAACCGAATTCGCAACAAATCGCACCAACCGCGCCGGTGGCGTTGATTGGCAGCATCTTGCCTGATTTTTCCTCGGCCACGGCGTGAATTTTCTGCATCAATGCAATGTATTCACCCGATTTTCCGTTCTCAGCGGCAATCTCAAACAAACGCGGTGCGCGGGGATCGACCGGTTTATGAACTGGATGGCCCAGTCCCGGCACGATCGTTTTAGCGGCGCGGAATTTATCAACGGTTTCAACCGCCAACGCATCCAGATCAACGCCAGTACCCAGTTTGTCCTCAGGCAATGCTTCGTAAAGCATTTTTGACGCGCCTTCCATCGAGCCGACAAACACCGTGCCCAATCCACACAGGCCAGCCGCCACAGCCGCCTGAAGCGATTCCGGTGCCCCCATGTAAGTCATCCGCGCCGCCAGCGCCGACGGGGTGATACCATGTTCCACCAATGTGATGATGATGGCATTGAAAACATTGGCTTCTTCGGTGGTTGCGCGGCGTCCGGTCAGTTGCAGAAACGCCAGATCGCCAAGGTTCATATGGCCAAGAATTTCGTTCGGCAGGTCCAGCCCGCGAACAGTAATCTTGTCAGGTGTGCTCCAACCAATGTCAGAGGTCAGTTTATCTTTGCGTCTACCCATTATACCGGATCCCATGAAAATACGTCTGCGGAAACTTCCAGCGGCGCAAAATTGGCCTTGAGCGCGGGAATAGCGTGTTCAGCGATGGTTTCAGGCGTCCAGCCCTCGCCACGATGCACCGAACGTACCGGGCGCGGTTGGTTGATCAGCAGAATTTCGTTATTGCGCACGGCAAATATCTGACCGGTCACATCATTGGCCGCATCCGACGCCAGATATGCAGCCATCACGGCCACCTTGGCAGGCGTCATCTGTTTGATCTTTTCGACGCGGGCCTCTTGTTCAGGTGAATCGATCTTGATCGACGAAATCATCCGGCTCCAGGCAAAGGGCGCGATGCAGTTTGACCGCACGTTCCAACGTTTCATGTCCAGAGCGATAGATTTCGACAACGCCGCGATACCCAGTTTGGCAGCGGAATAATTCGCCTGCGCATAGTTGCCGATCAGACCCGAAGTCGACGTCATATGCACCAGCGCGCCACATTCCTGTTCACGGAAATAGTCAGCCGCCGCACGCGAAGTATTAAAGGCTCCGTATAGGTGAACCTTTACCACCGCGTCGAAATCTTCATAGCTCATCTTGTGAAAGAACGTGTCGCGCAGGATACCGGCGTTGTTTACCACCGCGTCAATGCGACCGAATTCCTTGACCGCCACCTCAACCATATTGCGTGCGGCGTCCGCGTCGGCGACAGAACCGCCATCGGCAATCGCATCACCCCCGGCGGCCTTGATTTCCTCTACCACTTTTTGCGCGGCGGAAACGGATTGACCAGTCCCCTTTAGCGAAGCGCCCAGATCGTTGACCACCACCGCAGCCCCCTGTGCCGCAGAAGCCAGCGCAATATCGCGACCAATGCCGCCACCCGCACCAGTTACCAATACGACTTTACCGTCCAGTGTATTTCCCATGTCTCGCGCTCCCTCAGCTTGCTTTGCGGTATTTGTCCAGACCGCCCGTGTGCATGACGCGCCCCATCAATGGCGCGGCAATGATTTCTTCGGCTTTTTGCGCGGCAAGGATCAGTTTGTCCAGATCAATGCCGGTCTCAATGCCCAATTCATGGCACATAAACACCGCGTCTTCGGTGCTGACATTGCCAGCAGCGCGGGCGTGGCCGTGACCGGCAAACGGACAACCACCAAGGCCAGCTATCGAGCTTTCGAACATGTCCACACCCATTGAAAGGGCCGCATAGACATTGGCAATGCCCATGCCCCGCGTGTCGTGGATATGCATGCCGATGCGGGCCTCGGGGGCCAGTTCGCGCAGTGCGCCGATCATCCGTTTGACGGCCTCGGGGTTGCCCCAGCCCATCGTGTCGGCGATCACCAGGATCGGAACGGGAATGTCTTCTTCGGCGCACAGATCAAGAATAAACCGGAAATCGTCCAGCACCCGTTCTTGCGGAATGACACCTTCAAAGTTGCAGCCAAAAGCGGTCATCACATAGGCCGCGTCAACCGTCAGACCTTCGGCTTTGTAAAGCCTGACCCACTCGCGCTGCTTTTCGCGCATTTCCATCGACGAGGCATTGTTGTTCTTACGTGAAAAAGTATCGGATGGATAGAACAGCAGGCGCGGGTCGATATCCACCTCATGCGCTGTCAAAGCCTTGCGAAAGCCTTTGTCGTTCAGCCAGAGCGAAGTGTAATTCACCCCCGGCACGCGCTTGATCTTTTGAAACAATTCGCCGGTGTCGGCCATCTGCGGAACATACTGGGGGCTGACGAAACTGCCCACCTGAATGCGTTTCAATCCAGAGTCCGACAACAGGTCAATCAGCTCTACCCGATCCTGAACCGGATAAATCTTTTTTTCGATCTGGAAACCCTCACGCGGGCCTTCCTCGCGGAATTCTACAAATTTGGGAAAATCGCTCATGTTTGTTCCTCTTCCATGATTTCGGCGATCACCTGACCACGATCTACCATTTGACCTTGTTTGATTGAAATGCCGCTGGCGATGCCGTCGGCACCCGACCGGATCGACAGCTCAAGTTTCATCGATTCCATGATCGCCACCACATCGCCCTCGGCCACGTGGTCGCCATTGGCCACCTTCACAGCGACAATCGCGCCTGTCAAAGGGGCAATGACCTGACGTTCGGCTACTCCGTCTTCTCCTGCATGGGCCAAAGGTGGCACGGCATGGAATGTCATCCGGCCATCCGACGTATCCAATCCGACCCAGCCAGCCGAAATTTGTGATTGAACCACCAAAGTCTCGCCTGAGTGGGTGATTTGCCAGCGTTGCGGGGCAATTTCGGTGCAAGTTAGAGACAGGGCATTCTCTGCCGCGTCATAAACGGTGAATGCACCGCCCGTCCCGACCGGACTGACGCGCAATTCGGACTCATCCGAACCAGCAAGAGACAGCGCCACACGTTGACCAGCCTCAAGTAGATCACCGCCCAGACCCAACCGCCAACCGGTAAAGTCGTTACGGTTTTCCCAGGGGTTCGCAGACGCGTCCACACGCCCGTCCATGACGAACAACACCGCAGCAACGGCACGCCAAAGGTCATCACGTGGCAAAGTCGACGTTTCGGTCAGTGCGTCCAGATGTGCGTCGATCCAGCGGGTGTGAACCTGCATGGCGGCAAAACTGTCATCACGGGTAAGTGCCAGCAGGAAATCGCGGTTGGTATCAACACCAGTGACGGTGGTATGTTCCAGTGCATCCGCCAGCCGCGCAAGTGCGGTTTCACGGTCCGGACCATGCACGATCAGCTTGGCGATCATCGGGTCGTAGAACGGGCTGACACTGTCACCGGTTTCGACACCGCTGTCGATACGCAGACCATCAGGCAGCGACAAATCAGTGATCTGACCGGTCGAAGGCGCGAACTGATTGGCCGGGTCTTCGGCGTAAAGACGCGCCTCAACGGCGTGGCCAGTGCAGGTGATATCGTCCTGCGTCAGGCCCAGCCCAGCCCCCGATGCGATGCGCAGTTGCAGCGCCACCAGATCCAGCCCTGTTACGGCCTCGGTCACCGGATGTTCAACCTGAATACGCGGATTGACCTCAAGGAAGAAATATTCACCATCAACCACAAGGAATTCCACAGTCCCAAGGCTGCGATAATTCAGGGTTTGCCCCAGACGCACCGCATCCGCCGCGATTTTGTCCAGCAGGTCGCGTGGCAGGCCCCAGGCCGGAGCCTCTTCGATTACTTTTTGGTGGCGGCGTTGCAAGGTGCAATCACGTTCAAACAGATGCACAACATTGCCCTGCCCGTCACCGGCGATTTGGATTTCAACATGGCGCGCATCTGGCAAAAACCGTTCCAGCAACATGCCTTCGGACCCAAAGGTCGATTTGGCCTCGCGTAGCGCGCCTTCGATATCCTCGGCCAATGTGGCCTCGGATTCGACCAGCCGCTGACCGCGACCACCGCCACCGCCAACTGCCTTTAGAAGCACCGGCAAGCCCATGGCAAGCACGGCTTTGGCGATTTCATCAGGGTCTGACAGCGCGCCTTCGTCGCCGGGAATGACTGGCACTCCAGCGGCTATGGCCGCGGCCTTGGCGCTGGCTTTGTCGCCAAATTGTTCCAGTGTTTCTGGCGTCGGGCCAACAAAGGCCATGCCGGCGGCTTCAACCGCACGGGCGAAATCCGGGTTTTCGGCCAGAAAACCGTAACCGGGATGGATTGCATCCGCTCCGGCACGACGCGCGGCATCAAGCACCGCGTCGATCTTAAGGTAGCTTTCGGCTGCCGGTCCGCCGCCGACCCACAGGCTGTGGCCGATGTCACGCACATGCGCGGCATTTGCGTCCGCGTCGGAATGAATGGCAACGGGGCGAATATCTGCCGCACGGGCGCCTTTGGCTATGCGCCGGGCGATTTCGCCGCGATTGGCGACAAGGAGTGTATTGATTTGCATTTTCTTCCCCTTAGAACCGGAACACGCCGAATTTGGTTTCTACCTTAGGACGGCGCGATGCGACATCCAGCAACAGCGCCAGTACATCGCGCGTCTCGCCCGGGGTAATCACCCCGTCAGACCAAAGGTTCGCAGCAAAATTATAGGCGCTCTGGAACGTTTCATATTCTTTCAGAGTAGGCGCTTTGAACACCTTTTCGTCCTCGTCCGTCCAGGTTTTCCCCTCGCGTTCGTAGATCTGGGTTTTGACCTGCCACAGTACGCTGGCGGCCTGATCCGGACCCATGATTGCAGAACGGCCAGTGGGCCACATGAACATCGCGTCCGGCTGGAATGGACGCCCCAGCATGGCCAGATATCCGGCACCATAGGAACCACCGGTAATGATGGTGTATTTTGGCACCTTTGCGGATGACATGGCGGTAATCATCTTGGCACCCGCCTTGGCGATACCGGCCTGTTCGGCATCCTTGCCGACCATGAAACCATTCACATCTGCCAGAAACACCAGCGGTATGTCACGTTGCACACAAAGCGATATGAAATGCGTGACCTTGACCGCTGCCTCGGGGAACAGCACGCCGTTGTTGGCGATGACGCCGACTTCGTGGCCGTTGATGCGGCCCCAGCCGGTCATGATTGTATCGCCAAACAGCGGTTTGAATTCGTGAAACTCGGACCCGTCCAGCAGACGTGGTATGATTTCGCGGTTATCGGTCGGCAGCTTGGTGTCGCTGCTGACAATGCCGTGGATTTCCTCGATCGGATAGGCCGGCAGACGCGGCGTGATCGGCGTCTTGCGTGGCTTGGCCGCCTCGCCCAAATGGGAAACGATATCGCGGGTGATGGCCAGCGCATGGGCGTCGTTTTCGGCCAGATGGTCGGTCACACCAGACACCGAGCTGTGCATTTTACCGCCGCCCAGTGTTTCGGCGTCGGTGGTTTCACCTGTGGCGGCGAATGTCAGTTCCGGACCGCCCAGATACATGAAACCCTGACCGCGCACGATCACAACTTCGTCGCACAACGCCGGGATATAGGCGCCGCCTGCAGTGCAGGGGCCCATTACTACGGCAATCTGCGGGATGCCGTCGCCGGACATGCCAACCTGTTGGTGGAATACGCCGCCAAACTGTCCCTCGTCGGGGAAGATATTGGCGATGTCAGGCAGGAACCCGCCGCCTGAATCCACCAGCGTGATGACGGGCAGACGGTTGTTCCAGGCGATCTTTTGCGCCCGAACGTGTTTCTTACAGGTCATGCCAAAATAGGTGCCGCCTTTGACGGTGGCATCATTGGCAATGATCATGCAATGGCGTCCCTCGACGATACCGATGCCGGTAATGATACCCGCCCCCGGAGGCACACCGTCATAAAGCCCCATGCCGGCCAGTTCGGCCACTTCCAGAAATGGCGTGCCGGGATCAAGCAGGCGTTCAACCCGTTCGCGCGGCAGCATTTTGCCCTTTTCTTCGTGCCGATCACGGGCCTTTTTGTGCCCACCGATACGTTGGGACAGGCGCAATTCATGCAAGTCACTAATGGCGGAAAGGTAATTTTCCTCGTTGGCGCGGAACTGATCCGAGCCGGTATCGAGATTGCTTTTGAGTATGGTCATGGCAGGTCCGGGAACTCCCTTAGTACAAAGACCACCTTGGCGACCCCTGGTTTTTCAAATGTGTCAGCGGCGACAATCGTCACATCCGCCTTAAAGACCAGCGCATTACGCAACCGTGTCTCGACGTCTTTTTTCAATTCGGCGTCGCGCGCGGGGTCGCGATCTGGCCCGCGTTCAACGATAACCTTAAGTGCGCCTTGCGTGGTGTGACCTTCGAAATCGGCAACGATGCGCATCACGCTGTTGGTTTCGGGGGCCATTTCACCAACAATGCTGTTGATTGCGGACGGAAACACATTGGCCCCGCGCACAATCAGCATATCATCGGTACGCCCGGTGCAACGTATCTTTGGCCCGGTGCGCCCGCAGCCGCAGGATGTGCCCAGAACCTCGATAAAGTCGCCGGAACGGAACCGCACCAGCGGGCTGGCCTCACGTTTGATTGCGGTATAGATCATCTCGCCCTTGGCGCCCTCTTTAAAGGGAATGATTTTGCCGGTTTCATTGTCCAGAAGTTCGGTAATGATATGGTCCATGCTGACCATGTGCATGCCGGACTGTTCATCACATTCCGCCCAATACGCCATGCCCAGATCAGTACCACCCAGCATTTCACAGCATTTGGCACCCCACAATTTTTCAATGCGATCACGGATCACCGGAATGCCACCACCCGGCTCGCCGCCAACGATCAGGCGTTCGACACCCAGTTCCGAGGCCTCCATACCCAAAATTTCAGGTGCCTTTTCGGCCAGATGGATAACGAAATTAGGCGCGCCAATAATACAGCGCGGTCGCGTATCAGCAAGCGCGCGCAGCAGCCGGTCAACGCCGCCATCCGCGCCGACGGGCACATCAATGCCGCCCATATACTGCACCGCCTGAAACGCAGGGATACCACCAACGAAACCTTTGGCCATTGAGAACGCGTGCAACACCATGTCTCCGGGACGAACACCGTTGGCAAAGAAACAACGCGCGCTCATCTCTTGCCAGCTTTCGGCGTCTTTTTCGGTCAGCGCGATGTAGGCCGGGCTGCCGGTGGTGCCAGAGGACGCCTGCATCTGAACAATGTCACCCATGTCAGCCGCACGGTGCAACCCAAAAGGCTGATCGGCGGCTAGGCTTTCGCGTATCTCGGTCTTGACGGTATAGGGCAGTTTTTGCAGATCTTCGATGGTTTTGATGTCATCAAATTCCACCCCGGCCTCAGCAAATCTCTGCTGATAAAACGTCGAGTTTTCCTTGAGATAGGCCATTTGCGTGACCAGATTGCGCTCTTGCTCGGCCCGTACGTCTTCAAGTGGCGCGAGTTCGATCGTGTCCCAGCTTGGTGCTGTGACCTTGTCAAACGCATCAATGCGGCGGTAACGAATTGCGGTGTCCATTCCTGTCCCCCTTTATTGTTTCTGGCATGCCTTAATATGAGCGCGGCAAGCCCATGACCGATGCGCCGATGTAGCTAAGGCACAATTCCCGATTTACCGGAGCAGTGCGCAGCAGGCGCATCAGCGGATACATCTCGTAAATGCCGGTATCTTCGGTGAAACCCGACCCGCCATGCGTTTGCAGCGCGGCGTCCAACGCCTCGATTCCGGCCTCGGCAGCGGCGTATTTCGCCATGTTGGAGCTTTCCCCGGCAGGAAGTTTATTGTCAAATTCCCACGCAGCACGGCGCGTCATCAGGCTGGCCATCTCGATGTTTGTATGCGCACGTGCCAGCGGATGTTGCACACCCTGATGGGCACCGATCAGTTGGCCGAAAACTTCGCGTTCATTGGCATAGGCCACTGCCT
>JAHRVZ010000040.1 GCA_019090405.1 Paracoccaceae bacterium | reverse complement strand
TCAGCTAAACAACAGGCGCAAATTGCGCTTGATCAGGTTGGTCCAGATCAGAAATGGCAAACCTTTGAAAAAGTCGGGTGCCGACCCATGACCGGCCTGTTTAAACGTCTGTATTGCGCGCCATGGAAGCGGTGGGCGAAAATAGGCCTTGGCCGTTGCTTCTTTGCCCGCAATCAATGCCTTTAGCGCCTTTCGCACAGCCGATGGATTGTTCCATTCAGCACGATACACAACAATTCCTGCGCGGTTTATGATGAACACTGCATTGGGCATTGATCCATAGGCTATGTGGGCGCTGCCCTCATAGTCATCGACCAGTATCAGGCGGCCCTCGTGATCGTGCTCTTTCAACTGCAAAGCGCAGGATTGTTTGTCCTGGAAACTCTGATGCGCTTTGACCAGCGCACCGGGATGTGCTTCGCGAACGTACAGCACAGCCGATTTTACCCGATCAAATTCACCCTCAAGGCCGCCCATAATCCCACGTCTGCTTTGAAAAAGCGGGCAGGTTATGCTGCCCATCTCAAGCACAAGGAAATCCGCGTCAAAATCAAGCAACCGCTTTGGTTCACCCGTGCTTGTCGTCAACTCAAAATCCATCGCCTTGTCACCCACGGTCGGGCCGACCACTGTTTCAAATTCATAATCATCGGTCGAAAAGTTTTCGTAATTGTACGAGGTCATGACTTTGCTCCTTTGGGTTCACTTTCCGGTAATAAATTAAGCGACATACGCCGCAGGGTCTGAACAGTTTGCGCTGCATCCTCGGGCGTAATTCCGTCCAGCGTTTGCGCGATAAGATCCCGTGCAACCGCGACCAGCCCATCCTTCAGCGACAACCCCAAATCACTGACCTGCACGCGCATTTTACGCCGGTCTGTGGGGTCGGTTTCTCGCTTTATCAAACCCTTAGTCACCATCCCATCCAGCAATCGCGTGACAGTGGTGCGGTCCCGTATCGTCGCGTCGGCCAGAACGCTGGGCGTTTGATCGCCCTTGTTCCAAAGGATCAGCAGGATGGCCCATTCTTCCGGGCTTATATCAAATCCGTTGTCCTGAAATCTGCGCGCGAGTTCTTTGCGTACAACAAAACCAAGCCTGTTGATCCAATAAAGCGGTATTGATTCGTAATCATCCATTTGGGTGTAACGTACAACTATTGTTACCCACACGTCAAATTTGCCTAACCAAAGGCCAGACTTAAAGATTGCACCAAAGCATCCCAACCTTTACCCCATACGTTAGATTCATTGCTTCTTTGAAAGGTGTGACTTTTGAAACCCATCCGCCTGATGTCCGGCTTTTTTACGGTTGGCGTATGGACCTTGCTAAGCCGGGTTCTCGGCTTTGTCCGCGACATAATGATACTGGCCATTCTGGGCACTGGCCCGCTGTATGAGGCCTATGTCGTTGCGTTTCGGTTGCCCAATATGTTCCGTCGGTTTTTCGCCGAAGGGGCGTTCAACATGGCCTTTGTGCCGATGTTTGCCAAAAAACTTGAATCTGGCGACGAAGCGCACGGCTTTGCCGAAGATGCCTTTGCCGGGTTGGCGTCTGTTCTGATCGTGCTGACCCTGCTTGCGCAACTGGCAATGCCATGGCTGATTTATGGGCTGGCCAGCGGCTTTGCCGGGAAAGAACAGTTCGGTTTGTCTGTCGAATTCGGGCGCATAGCGTTTCCCTATATTCTGTTTATTTCACTGGCCGCCTTATTGTCGGGCGTGTTGAACGCAACCGGACGGTTCGCCGCCGCCGCCGCAGCGCCGGTGTTGCTGAATGTGTTGCTGGTGTCGGCCATGGCCGGGGCTTCGTATCTGGGAACAGACGTGGCACAGGCCTTGATTTGGGCCATTCCGGTGGCCGGAGTTGCGCAAATGGCATTGGTCTGGATTGCCGCTTCGCGCGCGGGGTTCAGGCTGCGCCTGAAACGGCCACGCTATACGCCCGAACTGGGTAAACTGGTCAGGGTCGCCGTTCCTGCCGCACTGGCAGGCGGTGTCGTACAGGTGAACCTGTTGGTTGGTCAACAGGTTGCCAGCTATTTTGACAAAGCGGTGGGTTGGCTTTTTGCGGCTGATCGGCTGTATCAGCTGCCATTGGGTGTTGTGGGCATCGCCATCGGTATCGTGTTGTTGCCTGACCTGTCGCGTCGATTGGCTGCTGATGATCAATCCGGTGCGCGCAATGCGCTTAGCCGCGCGGCTGAGGTGTCGTTGGCGCTGACAATCCCGTCGGCTGTGGCTCTTGTGGTGATCCCCGTACCGTTGGTTTCGGTACTGTTTGAACGTGGTGCAACCACGGCTGACGACACCGCCGCGATTGCAATTGCGGTGGCAATTTACGGGCTGGGGCTGCCATCATTTGTGTTGCAGAAAATCCTGCAACCGCTGTTTTTCGCCCGTGCAGATACCAAAACACCATTTCACTATGCGCTTGTGGCGATGGTTATCAATCTTTTGGTCGCCATCGGCCTTGCCCCGGTTCTGGGCTGGATAGCCCCTGCGATTGCCACAACACTGGCAGGCTGGGTGATGGTCTTTTTGTTGATGCGAGGGGTGCGCCCCCTGGGTGATGTCGCCCGATTTGATGCCCGGTTCAACACCCGCATCTGGCGTATTTGCGCCTCATCAGTGGTTATGGGTGTGGTCGTATGGGGCGCATCAATAGCTCTGGACGGCGCTTTGCACACAGCCGGACTGCGCTATCTGGCGTTGGCCGGTTTGGTCGGCGGCGGCATCGTCACCTATTTCGCCACAGGTCATCTGATCGGAGCCTTCCGCTTGTCAGATTTTCGCAAATCAATGCGACGCGGTTAGTCGCGCCGCAACCGCACCAGGCTCCCCGGAGCGACAACAAATGACAACATGAAACCGGTCGCAAATCCGCCCAGATCGGCCAACCAGTCATTGTTTAGACCGAAAAGCAGCCCGAACAGCAATTGAATACCCATCAGAACACTGATCAGGGTAAACGCCCGCGCCTGATTGGCTCCGACCAATGACATCGACTTCCAAAGTATGAAAGTAAACGCGCCAATCAGGCCATAAACAGCCGGAAAGCCACCGATCAAAGGTATCGGGGTGCTTAGGAAGACCGCATATGCCAACGCGCCCCCGGCGGCAGAGAAAACAAAGATCAGCAACATCGCGACACTGCCAAAGACTTCGGCCACCATTTTGCCCATGGCCAAGAGCATCACTCCGACAAATAGCGCTTGACTGAACGAAACCTGTACAAATGGATAGGTCACAAACCGCATCAAATGCTCAAACGGCCAGCTACCGGTTTCGCGCATCCAGTCGAAAATACCGCCAAAGAATGCATATTTCTGCAACGCCTCCAGGCGCCAGCCGACAGCCTCGGGTCCGCCAATCAGGCCTTTGCTGCCGAGAAAAAACGCCACTTCTATTCCCATCACGATCAGAAACAGGGCTGTTACCACTGGGGGCAATGGGTTGATGGCTGTAACATTGTCTTTGTGGCTCATATTTTGGGGCTTCCAATCTTAGACTTCTTGACGGCGCATGACACCGTGGGTAAGCGAAGCAGAACAGTTTTTCCAGTCGCGAGCAATGCCATGACCCAAACCACTTTTACACCACGCGTGTTTTCGGGCATTCAACCGTCGGGCGGATTGACGCTGGGCAACTACCTTGGCGCGATCAAACGGTTCGTTGACATGCAGGGGCCGGATTTTGAAACCGTGTATTGCATGGTTGATTTGCACGCTATTACGGTTTGGCAAAACCCTGCGGATCTGATCCACAACACGCGCGAATTATGCGCTGGGTTTATCGCGTCGGGGATCGACCCGGCTAAATCCATCCTGATCAACCAAAGTCAGGTGCCCGAACATGCGCAATTGGGCTGGGTGTTCAATTGCGTTGCCCGTATGGGATGGATGCAAAGGATGACTCAATTCAAGGACAAAGCAGGTAAAAATGCGCAAAACGCCTCGCTGGGTCTGTTTGGGTATCCTGCACTGATGGCGGCTGATATTCTGGTGTATCATGCCACGCATGTGCCCGTGGGCGAGGATCAGAAACAACATCTGGAACTGACACGCGACATTGCGGCCAAGTTCAATCACGACTACGGCGTTGATTTCTTTCCGATGACCGAGCCAGTTATCGAAGGGGCCGCCACGCGCGTGATGTCATTGCGCGACGGCACCAAAAAGATGAGCAAATCTGACCCGTCTGATGCCAGCCGCATCAACATGACCGATGATGCCGACGCGATTGCCCGTAAAATCCGCAAAGCAAAAACCGATCCCGACGCCCTGCCATCCGAGGCAAAAGGCCTTGAGGATCGCCCCGAAGCCCGCAATCTGATAAATATCTATGCGGCGTTAAGTGACCAAACCGTCGATCAGGTGCTGGCCGAAGTTGGCGGCAAACAGTTTGGCGCGTTCAAACCGATGCTTGCCGAACTGGCAGTTGCAAAGCTCGGCCCGATTTCGGCGGAAATGGCCAGGCTGATGGACGAGCCGGATGAAATTGACCGAATCCTGACCGCCGGTTCCTTGCGGGCACGTGAAATTACCGCCCCGATCCTGCGCAAAACCTATGATATCGTGGGCATGGTTGCGCCAGTATAGGGCTGCATTCGCCCAATCAGGATAGGCATGACATGGTTTTGCCGCAGCGTTTTGAACAGCAAGCGACTGAAAACCGAAAACCGACGGAAAGCCTCAATTTGAACAAAGACCCTTGTCATATTGAGGAACAAGTGTGTTTTTTGAGGTCGCAAAATGTCAAACTATTCAATTTGGGTTCTTGGTGAATCCCAGGTAACCGTTTCGGGTGGCGTAACTTTGGATGGTGTGACCCAAGGTGACGGCGGTCAGCTTGACGGGCAAACCCTGACGCTGAACAGTTCGTTAGACACAGAAATCAATATCGAAGATTTCGGCACGGAAACCAATTTTTCCGACAATGACGGCAGCCAAAGACTGGACGGTACCCAGGTTATTGACGGCATCAGCTATGCGGATGGCACAATCGTCGAGGCCGAATACCAGTTTGTCGTTCAGGATGACTCGACAGGTTTGCAGTATACGCTTGTTGCCTTTAACGTTCACAACTCGTCGCCCTCATATGGCACCACCGAAGGTCTTTGCTTTCTGGGCGAAGCACCGCCCGTCGGCGTACCCCTTACAGTCATAAGCACAAGCGAAGGCCCATCAAATTCTGGATCAAACGCAACTGACGCAAATGACTATGTTCCGTTATGCTTTTGCCAGAATACCCAGATCGAAACTATCTTTGGCCCGGTTGCCGTGGAAAACCTGAAAGCCGGAGATCAGGTGATCGGGCTTGATAATTCGCGGCTTACCCTGAAAAAGGTATTTCGCTCTGAATTTACGGCCCGCCAGATGGCGGCGAACCCAAAGCTGCGGCCTGTCCGGATAAGCGCCCAAACCCTTGGAAATGGCCTGCCCAAGCGTGATTTACTGGTGTCCCGTCAACACCGAATGCTGACGTCATCAAAAATTGCGCAACGTATGTTTGGCGTCTTAAATGTCCTTATTCCGGCCATAAAACTTACCGATCTTCCGGGCATTTATGTGGATGAAGATGTGCAACAGGTCACGTATTTTCATCTGCTGTTTGACAAACACGAAGTTGTATTTGCCGAGGGTGCGCCAAGCGAAAGCCTGTTCACCGGGCCCGAAGCCCTTAAATCCGTGTCTTCCGAAGCACGGGCCGAAATCCTGTTGCTTATGCCTGCCTTAAAAGCAGCAGATTATGCACCAGAACCGGTCATGTTCATTCCCGACCGATCAAAGCAGAAACAATTGGTCGCGCGCCATGCGCGAAACGACAAACCATTGTTGATGTAGCCGGACAAAGCAAAGTTGACCCTAACGGGCATACCAAAGACGCATTAGGGGTCTGGACCATCTACCCAATCTTGTCCTACCCTGCTTTGACCTTCAGGGAGATAGCACATTGGCGACCGGCACGAATATCAAAACCTACTTTAACGGCGCATGGCACAGTGAAGACATCCCGATCATCAACGCTGCAGATCATGGCGCATGGCTTGGCTCAGGTGTCTTTGACGGCGCGCGGTATTTTGGCGGAATGTCACCTGACCTGCTGGCCCACTGCGACCGGGTCAACCGATCGGCACAGGCGTTGATGGTAACGCCTACAGTCTCGACGCAAGACATGGTCGAAATCGTCCGGGAGGGGCTGAAATACTACGACGATACCTCGTCGGTCTATATTCGACCGATGTATTGGGGGATTGATGGGGATGTCACCGCGATTGTGCCCAAATCCGACACCACCGGCTTTGCCATCTGTCTGGAAGAAATTCCAATGGCGCCTGCGACCGCTTCGGTCACATTGACCCGCACGCGGTTTCGGCGTCCGGTGCTTGAAGATGCGGTCGTAAATGCCAAAGCCGGCTGTCTTTATCCAAACAATGCCCGGATGCTTAGAGAGGCGCGCTCAAAGGGGTTCAACAACGCTCTGGTGGCGGATGCGATTGGCAATGTCGCCGAAACAGCGACCGCCAACATCTTTATGGTCAAGGATGGCGACGTATTTACCCCGGTCCCCAATGGCACATTTCTTGCCGGGATAACCCGTGCACGACACATCAAGAACATGCGCGCTGACGGGATGAATGTGCATGAAACCGTTCTAAGTTTCGCCGACTTTGAAACCGCGGACGAGGTATTTATGTCGGGCAACATGTCCAAGCTGACCCCGGTCACGGCCTTTGATGACACCCACTATCAGATTGGTCCGGTGGCAAGAAAAGTGCGCG
>JAHRVZ010000426.1 GCA_019090405.1 Paracoccaceae bacterium | reverse complement strand
AGCACTATCTGGCAGAGGCGATCGCGTCGGGCAGCAAACCAAAGCCCAAGGACATCGAATCCCAGGTGCACCGTCATCTTGGCCACCGCGATATGACCCGCAATCTTGCGGATCTCGCAGAGCTTGGCGCCAAGGTCGAATATCACGCGGTTGATGTCTGTGATCCAGCCGCGGTGAAAAATCTGTTCACGCAGCTTTATGACAACTACGGGCGGATTGATCTGGTTGTGCATGGCGCGGGGCTGATTCAGGATGCATTCCTTGAAAAGAAAACTCCGGAAAGTTTCGATCAGGTCTTTGACACCAAGGTCGATGCGGCGTTCCATTTGGTGAACAACATCCGTCCCGAAACGCTTAAGGGGTTGTGCTTTTTCACCTCGGTCGCGGGCCGGTATGGCAATCGCGGACAGGTGGATTATGCCGCCGCAAATGAAACGCTGAACCGCTTTGCCTGGGATCTGAAACGCCGCTGGAAAGATGTCACCGTCAAGGCGATCAACTGGGGCCCGTGGGGACAGACCACAACCGGTGCTGGCATGGTCACACCCGATGTACGGGCGCAATTTCTGGCCCGCGGCATTGGAATGGTCGAGGCCAAGCCCGGCGCGGATTATTTCTTTAAAGAAATGTTCTGGGCCGATGACGCCGAAGTCGAAGGCGTAGCATGGGTCGCGGATGGCGAAACCATGGAAGAAGACGTTTGTGCGTTGCCGCCACGTCCGGGTCACAAACAGATCGAGGCCGCGGCGCCATTGCTGTCAAAGGCGGTGAAACGCGAGAATGGCAAACGCGAAGTGGTCTGGCGTTTCGACGCGGTGAATGCACCTTATGTCGATCATCACCGGTTCGATGGGCACGGGGTTCTGCCCTATGCGGGAATGATGCAGATGATGTCGGAAATCCCACGGATTTTTGGTCTGGATCAACCTGTTATTGCCATCGAAAACATGGCCATGCTTCAGGGCATCACGCTTGAGAACGGGGCAGTCGATCTGCATTTCGAACTGGAACCCGAAGGCGCGGATGGCGGGCGGCAAGTTATTGTTCGAACGTCAAGCCAACCCAAGCGGATTGCCTATCGCGCAACGCTGCGCCTGGGAGAGTTGCCACCCCCCCCTGCGGATCAACGCCTGGTTTCGGTTGAGACTCCGTGGGACGGTCCGGATCTGCATGCGGTATACGCGGGCTGGCTTAGCCATGGACCCCGGTTCCAGACGCTGGTGTCACTGGATGGATGCGACAACGCCGGTATTCAGGCAACGCTTGTTCCAACCAAACGAACCGATTTTGTGCCACATGCCGAGAACAGCACCTGGGATTTCGATCCAAGCCTGATTGACGGACTGTTGCAAATGGTCTGGATCTGGTCGCGCCGGATTCAGGGGGCATCGACGCTTCCGCTTACCTTTACACGGACCAGCCGCTACGCAGTTCAGGACATGAACGGCCCGTTCACGGGTCAGGCAACGGTTCTAAGCGGTACGTCTGATTCCGACGTTACCACCGATATCCGTCTGTTCGATTCTAGCGGTGCGCTTGTCTACCATCTGGAACAATTTAAAGGGTTTTCGTCGCCTCAACTGAACCGTCTTTCCGGCGGATGGCAGGGCGGGATACCCCCCGAAAATCAAAGGGCTCGTGCATGAGTAATCTTGAAGACATTGCCATTGTTGGCATGTCAGGACTCTTTCCAAAGGCGCCTGATATAGATGTTTTTTGGTCGAATATTCTGAACAAAGTCGATGCTGTAACCGACAGTCCTGAAGGTTGGCTTGGCAATGGCGATATTTTTGATCCAACCAGCGATCATATCAGCAAGATCTATACCCGAAAGGGTGGCTTTCTTGGCGATCTTGGGCGGTTTGATGCGCGTGCATTCGGCACAATGCCGCTGTCGATCGAGGGCTCGCAGCCGGATCAGTTTCTTGCGCTGAAACTGGCGCATGATGCTTTGGTTGATGCCGGGATGACGCCGGGCCAGTTTGATGGCACCAAGACCGGGGTGATTTTGGGCATGGCGGTCCACGCCCATCGGGCCAACACAAATGGTATCCAGCAGTTTTGGTTCGAACCCCAGATGCGTGAAATTTTCACGCAGTTGTTTCCCGGTATGGAACCCGAACGTATCGAGGCCGCGCTTGAGCTGTTTCACGGCTCGGTTCCTAAAATCGCACCGGATGCTGTTCCCGGTCTTATCCCGAATATCCTGACCGGGCGTATTGCCAACCGTCTGGACCTGATGGGCCCCAATTATATCATCGACGCGGCCTGTGCATCGACGCTTATCACGATTGATCTGGCGATGAACGAATTGCGATCGGGGAATGCCGATGTGATGTTGGCGGGCGGTATCAATACAACCACCTCTCCGCTTGTCTATGCGGTATTCTGCAGTGTTGATGCGCTGTCGCGAGACGGTCTTATCCGACCCTTTGGGCAAGAGTCATCTGGCACGGTTTTAGGCGAAGGTGCGGGCATCGTTGTTCTGAAACGACTGTCGGATGCGTTGGACAATGGCGACCGGATTCACGCGGTTGTCAAAGGCTCGGGCCAGT
>JAHRVZ010000425.1 GCA_019090405.1 Paracoccaceae bacterium | reverse complement strand
GGCAACTCCTTGCAGGGCACCATTCTGATCATAGATGCCGTGGCGACGAACCGTATCATGCTTAAGGTTCAATTGTCGTCAGCATATTATCATGTGGTTCAGGCTGAAAGGCTGGAGGGTCTTTTAGAGTTGGCGCGCCGGACCCAACCTGATTTGATCGTGGCGGCGATGGTGCTGCCAGATGGTGACGCCACTACCATTCGACAGATCCTGTCAGCCGACGAAAACCTGCGTGCTGTTCCAGTCATCGCTGTGACCGGTCAAAATGACCGCGCCAGCAGGCTAAGGGCTTTGGCCGGTGGTATTGATGATGTGCTGCCGCAACCTCTTGGTGATCGCATTTTGCAGGCCAGAATTCGCAGCCTGATCAGCCTGCGCAATGGGACTGACGATTTGCGCCTGCGGGATGGAACGTCCCGCGCCCTTGGGTTTGCAGAACCCGTATCTGAGTTCAGCGTTCCTGCACAAATCGCGCTGGTAACCCAAGAGGCCAAAACCGGCACATTGTGGCGCGCCAGACTGGAAGGTCATGTTTCGCATCATCTGCGTGCCTACCGTCTGGACGAAATGGGGGATCTGGTGTCGCGTTCTCCTGCCCCAGATGTCATTATTATTGAAGTTTCTCAAGACCCTGACGATCCGGGTTTACGACTGCTTGCAGATTTGCGTTCCCGATATAACACCCGCCACTCGGCAATTATTGCGGTGCCAAACATTGCTACTCATCATCTGGCCGCGGACGCATTGGATCGGGGCGCGCATGATGCAATGCCTTTGGGGTTCTGCCCGCAGGAATTGTCACTGCGGCTTGCCACGCAACTGCACCACAAGGCGCAATCGGACAAATTGCGTGAAACCGTGCGCGACGGATTGCAAGCTGCCGTTCTGGACCCGATGACCGGTCTTTATAACCGCCGTTATGCCATGCCGCAGCTGTCGAAAATCGCGCGGTTAGCAGAGGAAACAGACGAAAACTTTGCTGTCATGCTGCTTGATCTGGACCATTTCAAACAGATAAATGATCGCTTTGGACATCCGGCAGGCGACACGGTTCTGACCGAAACGGCGACGCGGCTTCGCAGCCTCATGCGTCCTGATGATCTTGTCGCCCGTGTCGGCGGTGAGGAATTTATGATCGTCTTGCAAAACACCAACACCGTTGCCGCAACGGCAGCCGCCGAACAGATGTGCCGGGCTGTAAACAGCAAACCATATTTCCTGAGCGGTCACAAAAAACCAATCAATGTTACCACCAGTATTGGTGTTGTTGTCGGTCCGGCCCTGCATGATTCCTCGCAGTACTGCGCCCGGGATCAAAGCACCAAGGCGTTGATAGGACAAGCAGACCGCGCACTTTATGAATCCAAAGGTGCCGGTCGCAATCAGATCACCCTGATAGGTGCGGCGGCGTAACAGACCTGACTAGACTGGCTAAAATGCGTGTTTTCAAACGCAGAGCGCCGCGTTTGCGATCACCGATTTTGGTCCCGATGATCTTTACCGCGCGGGGTTGTCATCGAAATGTAAAGACGATCGGCATATTCTGTTCGATCTTCGACGCTCATCCGCGATATCCGGTTTAGCCAGACTGTTTGTGTCATTTTCTGCCAACCAATCCGCTGCTCTGCCTGTTTATCCAAAACCTCCTGAAGGGCATTTCGGTCAAACGGTGATGTCCGCAGTGCATCCGCAATGGCCGTGGCCTCGGAAATCCGAAATTTCCTTGATTGCTCGGCGCGGCGCTGCGCATTTTTGCGCAGAATTTCACGATCCTCACGCGGCATTTCACGATACATCGCGGTCCCCAACGAATGAGGTAGAGGGCGACGACCTTCGGTATCTGCAAACCGCAATGCAGCACCAGCAAGCAAACCTATGACCAAAAGGTTCAACGCCAAAGACACGCCAAACACCACGCGAAGTCTGGTGCTCAGACCCGGTTTAGGGTGTGCATTTTCGGTCATATCGCTCTCCTTTGAGGGAAGTTCGGGCGCGGGGTCGGGTTTGTCAGCGCAGTCTTAACTGTTTGTTGCGGTAATTGTTTCATTCTGCAATCGAACTTTCGGTGTAGTCGTTCCAATCAGCGCCCAGGCCAGCGCCATCAAGTATGTCAATGTTTTCCGTGAGTTGGCTTGAAATGATAAAACCATCAGGTGAGGTAAATCCCAGCCAGACTCCGGCAGTGCAGGCCGTCATCAACCCGGCCATGGCAGGCCATCCGCCCAAAAGGTCACGCAGGCCAAGAAATACCCCCTGAGCAGCCGGTCGGTCAGGCAAGCCAATTATGAACCCTTCTTGAACCCGCTCGGCATCGTGCAAAATTTGCGCCGTTAAACCGGCAGAAAGATCATCTGATTCACGTTTTGCCGCTGTGAAAAAGGTTTCCAGGTCGTCCCGGATATCTTTGTCAAAATCAGTCATTGTTATACCCCAGTTCTTTGCGCCGCCCTACCAGAGCGGACGATAATGCGCGTTTTCCTCTTGCGGTCAGGCTCTCGACCGCTTCGGTGCTAATGTCCATGATCTCGGCGATCTCGGGATTCGAGATGTCCTCGATATGGCGCAGAACCACCGCCTGGCGTTGTCGATCGGGCAGCGTCATCAGCGCCTGTTGCAGTGCATCAGCGCGCGCCTTGTGCTGCAAATGGTCCATTGCATTGAGTGCCTCGTCCGCCAGTTCGGGCACTTTGTCTAAAGGTACGGTCCTGGCGCGCTGGCGTCGCTTGATATCCAGACACAGGTTCATCGTGACACGATATAGCCAGGTGCTGACTTTTGCCTTGCCCGGTTGCCATTCCGGTGCCATTCGCCACAGCCGCATCATTGCATCCTGAGCAACATCTTCGGCCTCGGACCGGTCCCCCAGAACACGCAGCGCGACGCTAAAAACACGCGGCACCAGCCGTTCTGTTAAGTCCTGCGCCGCCTGTTTGTCCCCATTGGCAAAAAGCACCAAAAGGGCGTCATCAGACGGCGCAGCATTGGGATCTGCTGACAGTGCGCTTGCGCGACTCAGGCTTGGGTCAGAATTCAAAGCAGCGCCTGCCGATCCTTAGTTGTCTTTGTTGTGCTTCTTACCATGCCCTTTTCGTTGACTTTTGGCTTGTTCAAATTCTTCTTGCGTAATGATCCCGTCACCGTTCGGATCGATCCGTGCAAACATCGCTTCGCCGCGCCCCGCACCTGGCATCTCTTCGATCGTCAGCAGGCTGTCGCCGTCGGTATCGTGGCGCTCGATCATCATTGCAACGCGTTCTGAAGTCTGTTTCTGGGCATGTGCCTCAAGTTCTTCGGCGCTAAGCATTCCGTCCTGATTGGTATCAATCTCGATAAAACGGTCTTTGCTGCGGCTCTGCAATTCTTCAAGCGTGATTTCGCCGTTGCCATCGGTATCCAGCACCTCAAATGACATCTTCTTGCCGTGCATACCTGATCCTGCACCATGTCCTTGCGCCTTGGCTTCGCTTTGGGCGTAGGCTCCGACAGCCACCACGGATGTTGCGACAACAACAATACCTGCAATAAATCTTGTGCTTTTCATCTTAGCGTTCCTTGTCATTGTGACGGCCCTTTGCCATCAACCATACAAACTAAACGCAGCGCGCGGTTGGTTCCGTCGAAATATTTTACAAAAATGTGCATTCCGCCGACTTTTTTGACAATAACGCGCCGCTGAGACATTCTGCACCCTTTTCCCTGACCTGCTTCGCCACAATATAGCAAGTTGAAGGAGCCGCCATGACTGACCAGTCCAACACAGGCACGGTTTTGCCTGCCGAAGTTTCACCTGACGAAAGACAAACCCGCCCCGCATTGATCCGCGGCTGGCAGAGAAAATGCCCATGTTGCGGCAGCGGTCCTTTGCTTTATGGCTATCTGAAAATTCATGACTCCTGCCCGTCCTGCCACGAAGAACTGTATCACCACCGTGCCGATGATGGTCCCGCCTATCTGACCATCCTGATTGTCGGACATATTCTGGCACCCCTGTTGCTTTTCGTGTTTGTGCGCTTTCGTCCCGAGCCTTTCACCTTGTTTGCTGTTTTTGCTATTGGCTGCGTGAGCTTGTCGCTATACCTTCTGCCAAGACTAAAAGGGGCGATGATCGGGTTCCAGTGGGCCCGCTATATGCATGGGTTCAGGCAAAAACCCTAATCGCCGGAAAATTGGGTATAAAAACATGAGCATAACAATATGACCATCGACAAATCCGCAGTTCGCAATGCAGCCACAGTGATTGTGCTGCGCAACCGACATGACAATCCTTCGATCCTGATGGGGCAGCGCGGCGCCAAAGCCGCGTTCATGCCAAACAAATTTGTCTTTCCCGGCGGTGCAGTTGATCCAGATGATGGCGCTGTTGCGCTGGCTTCGCATTTGCCGGATATTTGTCATGCTCGACTGGCCGAAGATTCAGCGCCCGATCTTCAGCATGCTCTCGCAGTCGCCGCCATCCGCGAATTATGGGAGGAAACCGGGCTGGTCCTGGGTCGCCCGGACGAATGGAGCGGTGATATCCCCCAAGACTGGCAAACCTATGCGCAAACTGGCCACGTGCCAACAGCTCACGCAATGCAATTTGTGTTTCGTGCATTGACCCCACCGGGCCGCCCGCGCCGGTTTGATGCACGGTTCTTTCTTGTGGATGCTGGCGAAATTCAGGGCGATCTGGATGATTTCACCCACGCCTCGGACGAGCTTTCGCATTTGCAATGGGTACAGTTATCCGATGCGCGAAATTTTGATCTGCCATTCATAACCGAGATTGTTCTGGCCGAAATAGGCGGTCGCCTGACCGACCCTACGCCACCACAAAGCGTGCCCTATTTTCGCAATAACGACGAGGCCAGCCATGTTATACGCCTGCGCGGCGAGCCGATGCCTGGTGGATAAACCTAGATTGTCAGCACAAGCGTTACGATCGACAAACCCAACAATCCCATTCCGATCATCTCGCGCTTGCTGATTTTTTCGCGGAAAAACAGCACAGATGCCATCAGGCTGAAAATCAGTTCTACCTGCCCCAGCGCTTTGACATAGGCTGCGTTCTGCAAGGCAAAGGCAAAGAACCAACAAAACGAACCACCCATGCTGGTCAGTCCGACAAACATCGCTACACGGCGAGTTTGCCAGACGGCCAGCAATTCGGCGCGGTCCTTCCACATCAGCCAAATCGCCATAATCAGCGCCTGATACGTCACGACAAACCCCAAAGTAATCGCAGCCCGCAGCGCCGGTTCCATATCGTCAAACTGCAAAGTAGCCCCACGATACCCCACCGCAGAAAAGGCAAACAGCACCCCGGATCCAAGCCCCAAAGCGGTGGCGCGATTGGTCAGCTGTGCCCACCATGACCCGGTACTGCCCGGCGTTCGGGACAACACCAGTACCGCCGCCAGCCCGATCATTATGGCCGCAGCTCCGCCCAGGCTGACGCCCTCGCCCAGCACAATAAAGCCGACAATCGCGGTCTGGATTACTTCGGTTTTCTTAAACGTTATGCCAACCGCGAAATTGCGTTGTTTGAACAGTAACACCACACAAATCGTCGCCAAAATTTGCGTCAGCCCACCGACCATCGCATAGACCCAAAACGCCGCGCCTGGAACCGGGATCGTTTGACCAGAGATTGACAGATAGGCCGCCAGTCCAATCCAGATAAGCGGTGCAGAATAGGCAAATCGGGCAAAAGTCGCACCAACGGCACTTAGCTGGCCGGTACTTAGCTGGCCGGTACTTAGCGTTTTTTGCAGCATGAACCGCAGCGTCTGAAAGATGGCTGCGGCCAGCGTTATCGGGATCCATAAACTCATATGATTCCCTATGACGTGAATTTAGTCCTTAGGCCAGAGCGGATGCGGCACCGGGTCTTTGGCAACAAGGAAATAGCGGCGAAACAGCTCGGCGTAGGACCGGTAGACATAGGTCTCATTGCTTGCCAGATACCGCGCCCGCCCGGCGCGATAAAGCGCTGGCAATTTGTACCAGGGGGCATTGGGGTTCATGTGGTGCACCACGTGCAGGTTGTTGTTCAGAAACATAAATGCAAGCGGTCCGCGGTCCTCGATGATCACAGTCCGGGCGCGGGTTTTTTCATGGGCGCGATGTTCCAGAAAGGTGCGGATTTTCAGGATGCTAAGCCCTATGTAGGCCGAAATCACATAGGCCCATAGCGGCATAGCCGAGGCCATAACCAACGCGATCACGATCGCAACGCCGGGAACATGCTGCGCCCAGGCAATGATAACGCTGCGATCACCGCGCATCGCGGCACGCCAGTCAGCAATGGTGAATAGTGTCTGACCGATCAATGGCCCCACAAGCATACGGCCAAAAAGCGTGTTGTTCAGTCGAAACAGCGCCCGTTTCCAGCGCGGCATTGTCAACCAGACAGCGGGGTCAAGATAGTTGGATTCCGGGTCATCATAGGGGTCAGTCAGGTTTGAATCCAGATGATGCGCCAGATGTTGATCACGAAAACGGTTATAAGGGATGAACAGGTTCAGCGGCAAAAAGACCAAGGCTTCGTTCAACGCCTTTGAGCGGAACGGATGACCATGCAGCACCTCGTGTTCCAGCGACGCATGAAACGCCACGACCAGCCCGGCCAGCAAAACCGCCAGAACCGGGGCATAGGGCGTCAGCCAAAACAAAATGGCAATCCAAAGCGCGTAGCAGGTTACGATCAATACGAAAGTCACCCATTCCGTTGTTTTCACGCGATCAGTTGTCGCCACGCCCGATGTGGAAGACATTGGTATTCCTATGTGTTGATGTGCCCCTTACTAAGCATATTCACAAAGTTGTGACTATTTCACATATGGTGAACAAATATCTGCGATTGTGATAATATTAAACATATGCGGCATAAAGTGGACACACCCAAATGGACAAGCGCCTTCGCGCCGAGCAGTTTCGCAACCGACTGGCGTTGGCAATGCAGGACAGTCAGACCAATCAAAGCGCGCTGGCGCGTCAGATTGGCGTAGATCGCTCGACGATTTCGCAGTTGTTATCTGGTGAAGGTGCCCGCCTGCCCAATGCCCATGTCGTCGGTGCCTGTGCATCCGCGTTGGGTATTTCTTCGGATTGGTTGTTGTCACTGTCTGACCGAAGCGAAAGCGCGGCTGATCTGGTGGCAAATGCCTTGTCACTTACCAAAGCACCACGCGCGCTTGTCGATGAGCACGTGTTTCGCTGGTACCAAGAGGCCGATGGCTACAAAATCCGGCACGTCCCCGCCGGTTTGCCCGATATGTTCAAAACCAAGGCGATGCTGGAATGGGAATATTCCCCCCACCTTGGCCGTACAGCCGAACAGGCAATGGCCGCGTCAGAGGATCGGCTGACCTGGATGCGCAGTGCCCGGTCGGACTTTGAAATTGCCATGCCCTTGTTTGAAATACACAGCTTTGTTCACGGTGCTGGCTATTATCATAGCCTGCCTGAAGAAACCCGCCTGGAACAAATCGAGCGCCTATTGGAGTTGTCAGAACAGCTTTATCCACGTTTGCGGATTTATCTGTTTGATGCACGACGTCTGTACTGCGCACCGATCACAATTTTCGGCCCCTTACTTTGCGTGTTTTATACGGGCGGTCACTATATGGCTTTTCGCGACCGTGAACGGGTTGAAGCGTTTAGCGATCATTTTGACACGCTGATCCGCGAAGCCAGCGAAACCGCACGCGGGTTTACAACTCATCTGCGCGAGCTACGGGCCAAAGTTGGTTAGATTTTGGGGTCTGGATTAACAGTATGCCCGTCAACCGCGATCACCTGCCCTGACACCAATCGCGCGCTGTCTGAGGCCAAAAAGACTGCCATTTCAGCGATGTCTGCCGCTTCGACGAACCGCCCCATTGAAGTACCGCTTGCGTAACCGGCATAAACCTGGTCCCGGCTCATGCCTTTGGCGGCGGCTTCGCGCTTTAAAACGCCCTCCATCCGTGGGCCTTGAACGGCTCCGGGGCAGATTGTGTTGACACGAATGCCAAACGACCCAAGCTCCATCGCCAATGTTTTGGCAAGGCCAATCACCCCCCATTTCGCCGCCGCATAGGGCGCGCGATTTGGATAGCCGTATTGTCCGGCAGTTGACGATGTCACCACCATCACACCACTGTTTTGCGCTTTCATCATCGGCGTGGCATATTTCGCTGCCAAAAACGC
>JAHRVZ010000424.1 GCA_019090405.1 Paracoccaceae bacterium | reverse complement strand
TTTGAAAACAACATGGTGCCGATGACCTTAAGTGGTCTGGAAAAAGGCATGCGCGAACTTACCCGCTAGCGAACCGGATTTTTTCAAAAAATCCGGCGCGTTTTCTTTGTAAGAAAACGTAAACCCGGCTAGCGTGGCAACATGACCAATGCCCCTGTAACCAACCTTGATCTCGATTCATTCACCGCTGACCCCTACCCGGCTCTTGCCCGGATGCGTGCGAATGCGCCGATAACTTATGTGCCGCAACTTGGCGCGACATTGATCACGCGCCGCGACGATATCCACGTGCAGGAAAAACGTTCCGATGTTTTTTCATCGCTGCAACCTGACGGGTTGATGACCCAACTCATGGGGCAAAACATGATGCGCAAAGAAGGTGCGCAGCACTTGGCCGAGCGTAAGATCCTGTTTGCAGCCCTCAGCCCGCGCACGGTCGCGCAACATTGGAAAGCGATCTTCGAAAAATCCACAATTTCGATCCTTAATAATTTGATTCTAAAAGGTAAATGCGACCTGGTGGCTGACTTCGCCATGCCGGTTTCTGCCGAAGCCCTAAAGGCGGTGACCGGTCTGACACAAATGTCCGCAGCGGAAATGGATGGTGTCAGTCAGGCGATGATCAATGGCTGTGCGAACTATGCGGCGGACCCGGAAATCGAAGCGTTGTGCCACAAGGCCACCGCCCTGATCGACGCTCATATTGATGCGCGATTGCCCGGGATTCAGGCCACTCCTGACCAATCCGCCCTGTCTGTTCAGATCGCAGGCGGACTGGATATTAAGGCCACGCGCGCCAATATTAAACTGATCATTTCGGGTGGCCAGAATGAGCCGCGCGATGTGATAGCTGGTACTATCTGGGCTTTGCTAACACACCCTAAGCAATTGGAACTTATCAATAACGGTGACGCAACATATGGCGATGCATTTGCGGAATACACCCGTTGGAATTCACCCATCGGCATGTCGCCCCGCCGCATTGCCCGGCGCGATACGGTTGGCGGCGTAACGTTTGAGCCCGAGGACCGGGTGTTCTTTATGTTTTCATCCGCTTGCCGTGATGAAAAGCACTTTGAGAACCCCGACGCCTTTGATATCACCCGAAACACTCAAAGTTCCATCAGTTTTGGCGCTGGACCACATTTCTGCGCAGGTGCGGCGACCGCGCGTTGCCTGATCACCGAAGTTGCTTTACCTTTGGCCTTTAAGTATTTGAAAAACTTACACCTTACCGGTGATGCTCCTTTTACCGGCTGGGCCTTTCGCGGTCCGGTTTCGGTACCGGTTGCATGGGATAATTGATGCCGCAACATTTTGCCTCCAAAAATACAAGAGCCACGCGACTGCCGCGTCACGCTGTGGAACTGTTGATCCGCTAGTACCTTGCCTTGCGCGTCTGCAAAGCCCATATCGGGTTCATGCTGCGCGTCGCTCCAATACTGCTGGCCATAGTTGTTGGTCTGGTCATGTACCGTTTTTCGGTCTGGCGCACGCATCGTGATCTGGATACGAAATCAACCGAACTGGCAGACCCCAGATTAAAGGCGCTGACCGACCGGCTGGCTGCCTCTCTCGAACTGGCGCGGATTCCGGTCTACATCTATGAAATCGACCCGGTGAATGGCCTTGCCGCGCCGGATGGGCGTATTTTCATCACCCGCGGGTTCTATCGAAAATACCAGAATGGCGAAGTCACCGGCGAAGAGTTGACCAGCGTGATTGCGCATGAGTTGGGCCATGTGGCGCTGGGGCATTCGCGGCGTCGGATGATTGATTTTTCTGGCCAGAATGCGCTGCGTACTGTCCTTGTGATGGTATTGGGTCGATTTGTTCCATTTGTCGGTGTCTGGATCGCCAATATGTTGACGTCGTTGCTGGCCGCAGGCCTGTCACGCAACGATGAATACGAAGCGGACGCCTATGCCGCCGCTCTTTTGACCAAGGCGGGTTTCGGTGTTGCACCGCAAAAGTCGCTATTTCGCAAACTTGAGGAACTGACCCAAAGCCGCGCTGGCATGGCGCCAGCTTGGTTGATGAGTCACCCCAAGACCGATCAGCGGATCGAAGCGCTTGAGAAACTTGAAACGCGCTGGCGGTCCTGAACGGACTTATCCGACGGCTTTGGCCAATCGCGGCAATCGGGCCTTTTTAAGCAGCGCACGCATCTGCCATTGATCCCCGGACAATCGGTTGGCCTCGTCCAACACAGCCATGGCGACGCCCAGAACCCCGTCCGGATCGCTTTGCCAAAGCTTATGCAGGAACCCGTCCGGATCAATGCGCAACAGCCCCTCGTCAGACAGGTCGCGGCGTGGAAAATCCTTTGCGTTCAGCGTCATAATGGCATCGGCAGATCCGGATATGGCGACGGCCAACACATGAATGTCTGCCGGATCAGGCAGCCATAACCGCGCCTCGATACCCGGTGCAGCTGGTAATTCAGCGTTGGGCCAATCAGCGCGCAGCATGGCGATTTCTGATTGCGCCTGAGCAGCGCCTACCGGGCCAAGCTTTAGCGACGCACGGGACCATTCATTAAGTATGCGGGTCGACCAAAAGGGTTGGAAATGCCCCAGACGCGCCACACCCAGAACCATAGCGCGCATCACCGTCGGATAAAGCACGCAGGTGTCGATGACGATTTTCATCGCAGCAACATCAGATCAAAAACGGAAAAGGGCGCTATCAT
>JAHRVZ010000423.1 GCA_019090405.1 Paracoccaceae bacterium | reverse complement strand
CGGTGATCGGCGGCATGGTTTTCAGAAACCGTATGGTCGCGTCCTGATAGCCGAAATCCAGATAGACATCCGGCTTTTGCCCCGGATGCAGACGCAGCGCAAAATTTATGTCGTTCAGCGTGCCCTCAGTCAGGTTGTCAGCCACCCATTTGCGAGGCTTGGCCACAGCACGTTCCGGCCACAGCGCCAAAAGACGATCAGTTTCAAGCCTGTCAGCGGTGCCATTTACCGCCACATCCCAGCCTTCGGGTCCGGCAACTAGCGTTCCGTCCAGCAAAACGGTGCGGCCCTGATCGTTGACATGCAATTGCCCCAGATCAAGGTTGAACGGGTGCAGTTGCAACCGAAAGTCGCTGGAAATCTCGGTCAGAACCAGCGGCTCATCGTATAGTTTTCCGGGGCTAAGGTTCAAATTTGTCAGCGTCAGTTGGCCGACCAGTTCGCTTAGCTCTCCGGTTTCGATGCCACCAAGAAAAACCCGCCCCTCGGCGGCACCGCTGACCCATGCACTGTCAACTGACAACTCGTCAAAAGTAAGCAACTGTTCGCCCGGAACATAGGTGAAATATGTCCGTGCATCACTGAACGGGATGGGACGTGCCGAATTGTTCGGCTGCAACACCCCCTGACCAATCTGAAGCGTTGCCGAAACCGCCCCAAGCTCGCCCGCGGCATCGACACCAGCGCGAAACGCCCCCGAGATCGGCGCGCGTAAAACATCCAGCCACTCAAGGGCAACGTTTTGAGTGGCGATATCCTGCGTATGCACATCATTTACCGAAACGCTAACGTCGGCTTTGGCGCTGCCAATGCTGCTGGTATAGCTGACATCGACAGAACTGGCATAGTCGCGCCCGCCCAATATTGCAAAGCTGCTGGCCAGACTCAGATCATCGCCAGTGCGATTCAGCAAAATACGCCCGTCATCCAAGGTCCAGGACCGCTCTGCGCGGGCATCTTCATAGCGGATTGTCAGCGCGCTTAGCTCGACCGCGGTCAAGGCCGACAACATTGGTGTTTCAAACACTTGATCCCAGCGCTCGATCAGTTGCGGTAGATCTTTGGCCTGCCCCACAGGCGCCTGTGTTTCTCCTACTGCCAGCGAAAATGCGCCGGACGCGTCACGGCGCAAAGTGGCAAAGGCTCCGGTCAGTGAAATGTTTTTGGGCTGAACCATCCCGCGTAGCAACGGGCGCATGGCAAGCGAGGCTTCGGCATCCGCCAGTTCCAGAAATACAAATCCTTTGGGATCGCGAAGCACAACGTCCCGCAATTGCACCCGCGGACGCCAGCCCTTGTCCACAACCAATGACACATCGCCAAATGCGATCTGCATGCCGTTCAGGTTCTGTTCAAGCCGCGCCTCTATTCGGCCGCGCACCCAGTCAGGCAGATGCAGGGTTTGGCCGATGAACACGACAACCAGCACACCGCCAACAATCGCGCCAATCAGCAACAGGCTGACAATCCAGCCCCCAAACCGCCGCCCCAGACCAGGCTGGACAACAGTCGGATCACGAGCAAGCACCTCGCGGTCTTTTTGGGGGTGGTCTTTATCAGGGGCCAACCATCTTGCCATTGCTATTGCCTGTGGCCGTCCATTGTGAAATTCACTTTCTTTATCGTCCCTTATCACTGCGAACCCGGATTGGGACGCCTATTTTCCTTTTGGAGCACCATCATGCCCGAACAATTCGACGTTGCGCCTGACTTCACCCTACCTCAGGACGGAGGCGATGACATCAACCTGTCAGATTCACGCGGAGACGCTGTTGTTCTGTTCTTTTATCCCCGTGATGATACGACGGGCTGTACCAAGGAATCCATTGCATTTTCTACGCATTTGCAAGAGTTTGCCGATGCCGGGGTGCAAGTCTATGGAATTTCCAAAGATAGCATCGCCAGTCACGCAAAATTTCGTGCAAAACATAAGCTGACTGTGGGCCTTTTGTCTGATGAAAACGGGTCTGTGTGTGAAGATTACGGCGTATGGTGTGAAAAAAACATGTATGGCCGAAAGTACATGGGCATAGAGCGCTCGACTTTTCTGATCGCTCGTGACGGCACGATTGCGCATATCTGGCGTAAAGTTAAAGTTGCAAACCATGCAGAGGCCGTTCTTGAAGCGGTCAAATCCCTATGACACTTTCACTGGCTCAGATGGCCGTTGAAGTCCTGACCACCGCTGATGGGCGCGCCAAAACCGAATTGTCCCGCAGCTATGCCAAAGCATGGTTTGCTGCGCGCGCGGGTCAGGCCGAGGCCATTGAAATAGGATCTGCGTCGCCACCGATGCATCCGGCGCGTCCTGACAAACCCGAATTGCTATCGCCGCGCGATGTGCCGCGCCGTCGTCCGGGGTCTGAAAAGGGACGCATCGCCCTGCTGCATGCCGTGGCCCATATCGAATTGAACGCGGTTGATTTGCATTGGGACATAATCGCGCGCTTTAGCGAGGTTCCCATGCCAATGGGGTTCTTTGATGACTGGGTAAAGGCGGCGGACGAAGAATCCAAACATTTCAACCTGATGTGCGGCTGTCTTGAGGAGTTAGGGAGCTTTTATGGCGCCCTGCCTGCCCATGCCGGAATGTGGCGGGCTGCCGAAGACACAGCCAAAGATCTCATGGGACGCCTTGCCGTGGTGCCAATGGTATTAGAAGCCCGCGGATTGGATGTTACCCCCAACATGATCGAAGTTTTCCGCAAAGCCAATATTGATCATGCTGTTAAGGCGTTAGAGACAATTTATGTCGAAGAGGTCGGCCATGTCGCCTATGGCTCAAAATGGTTTCATTTTCTGTGTGGCCGCGAAGACATTGATCCAAAAGAGACCTTTCACGCGCTGGTACGACGCTATTTTCACAGCACCCTTAAACCACCTTTCAACGAGGAAAAGCGCGCCGAGGCCGGGATACCACCCGATTTTTATTGGCCCCTAACAGAAGCTGAATGACCCCGCAGAACCATCAAATGGCCGAAAACTGCCTATGAATTAGGCAAATTTATGTCGTGTTTTCAACAATTGCACAGTGAGACAGGGCACAAAAGGACAACATCCTTGCCCTATGGGCGCTGTGGCATTAAACACATTTCGCAAGGTGCCGATGACAAACTGTACCGAGCGCTGTGATGGGATGGGACAAGGAAGCAAGCGTGCGGACACGTCTGGCAATAAAAGTTCATGCGATTCTTGAAAAAGGGTTTCCTGAGCGCAGGTTATTTCTGAAATCCAATACAGATACCCGGTTTATCCGGTTGCGCCCGATTACGCAGTTGGTTGCCTATGCAGGCACATCCCTGATTGTCGCCTGGGCCATTATTGCCACTGCCATTTTGCTGATGGACAGCATCGGTTCCGGCAATTTCCGCGAACAGGCCAAACGAGATCAGCAGAATTATCAGGACCGCCTGAATCT
>JAHRVZ010000039.1 GCA_019090405.1 Paracoccaceae bacterium | reverse complement strand
GGAAACCTCGGCGGTTAACCATGCTAGTCTCCGTCTAGTGAATTAAAGCCAGCGGCGACGCCCAAATTCGGACCAAGGTCATTGGCGACCAACGCGCGGATATCGTTGATCGTTTGTTGCAAGGCTTCGACGCGAAGCCGTCCGACTGGTGTTGCAACATTCGCAAACACGGGGTCATTCAGCTGACCAGCTTTTGTCAGGCTTGTGTCAAATTCAACAGATAAAAGTGCTGTCAGATCAGGCGATGGTTCGGACAACAACATTGCCAGTTCCCGCAACGCGGTCAAAGACACCACGACGTTGTGCCGCGAGCGTCCGGACCGCCATGCCTCGGCACGTTTTGGGCGCGGGCGATCAACATTACCCATTGGGCGGCCCAATCGCGTGTCTGAAGTAAATTGCAGCCCCGTATTCAACGCTTTGAACAATTCCTGCAACGCCTCATCTTCTGAACGATAAACCGTGCCGGGATTAAGCAAATCGGCGGCGTAGTTTTCGGTCCAGTCGTTCAGTATGGCACGGGCGTTGGCGTCAATATCAGAGGCAATGACCTGCACCAGTTGGCAGCGATAGGCAGCGTCGCCCAAGGTGCTGATCCTTGGATCATAAAGCAGAAATTCAAGCGCATAGAAGCCGCGTACGGCAATAGAGGCGTCATCAAATTCAACCATCGAGTTCACAATTGGATCCTGATCGTCAATCAGGTTTTGCAAACCACGCGGGGTAGATCCACGCGGGTCCGGCCAGAACGCCAGTGCAAAGGCACGGTCGTTGACCTCACTTGGGCCAAAACGCAGGTGGCTGACTGAAATCCATGCATCAAACGCCTGATGCCACGCTGCGCGCAACTCAGTCGAATTCGCTGCGCAATTTGTGTCAGCGGCCTGTTTTAATGCCTGGGTTTCCGTTGTCAGGCGGGTGAAACCGCTTAGGATGTGATCGTTGACGATTGTTTCAATCACGTCCGGTTTGTTGCCTGCATTTGCAGCGGCCGAACACAGAAAGATCATTATCACCAGCGTTCGCAACATATTACAGACTCTCGAGAAACCGGATCAAAGCGTCCCGATCCGGGCGTGGCATGGCGATCACGGCCTGTTTCATCGGCTCTGCTTCGCCTCCATGCCACAGGACGGCCTCAAGCAGGTTGCGCGCGCGACCATCGTGCAGAAAATACGAGTGACCGCTAACCTGTTCGGTCAACCCAATCCCCCACAACGGCGGCGTGCGCCATTCACTGCCCGTTGCGCGGGCCTCTGGGCGACCATCGGCCAGACCGTCGCCCATATCATGCAGTAAAAGGTCACTATAGGGCCAGATCAACTGAAAACTTTGTTCGTCCTGATCGTCCAGCCGGTGGGTGACATATGACGGCGTGTGACAGGAAATACAGCCAGTTTCATAGAAAACCTGTTTGCCGCGTAAAACCTGTGTGTCACCAACATCCCGACGCGCAGGAACGCCAAGATTACGACTGTAGAATGTCACCAGATCAAGGCCGACAACGTCGATCTCATCAATCCGGTCATCGCCATCCCCATGGGGTGCAGCCCGACAATTGGTCTGTAATTCGGTGCATTCGCCCCAGCCTCCGGGGACCAGCGGATTTGAGATGCCAATATCGCCAGCAAATGCGCCTGCCGATTGCTGCCTGACCGTGGGCGCCCCGGCCTTCAGGCCAAAGCGGCCCAGCATGGGTTGGTCGTATTCAACGGACCAGACGATATTGGGTCGCCCGGAAACGCCATTGCCGGTGGCGTCCTGCGGGTCGGCCTTGGCCAGAATATCCTCGGCGCGGATGGCTTCGATCAGGCCAAGGCCGATCATCTGGGGCGCTAAGCGTGGTGACAACATCGCATCTGGGTGCAACGGGCCATATCCCAAATCCGCAGCAGTGTAGGTTGGCACGCGCAGATGGGCGGTTTCGCCGTCAGACAATGCGATTTCGATGTCTTCATAGTCGATCTGTAAACGGTATTCGGCCGGATGTCCGGCGATACCAAAATCCTGCATCTGGGTGCCATAGGTCGGGTCGGGCAAGGTAGCGATATAGTCCTCGATCTCGGCTATTCCATCGTCCGGACCGCCGGGGATGGAAATGCGCAGAAACATCGACACGGCGGAATCGTCCGCCGTTTCAGGCGGGTGGCCACGCCCGTCCTTTAGGTGGCAACGCTGGCAGGACCGTGCGTTATAGATTGGTCCCAAACCGTCTGACGCCAATGTCGAAGATGGCGAGGACACCCATAATTTGCGGAACAATCCGTTGCCGACCTTGAAATTCAGCTCTCCTTCGAACGAGATATTGCCCGACGGTTGCGAAAACGCATCCGCATTGGTGCGTGCGCGCACTGTCGCAGCCCCCGCCGAGTTTTCTTCGAAGGTGTTTGGCTTGGTGAAATCCGTCGTAAGAGCCGTTGCCGCAGCGACGCGGGCGTTTTCGGCATCAGTGCGTGGCAGGACATTCAGATGAGGTTCATCAGTCGGGCCGGCCAGAACAGATGTCCCGGCCAGACCGATTACAGCGACAAAGCTAGTTAGCTTCATCCATTTTTGATGCGTTGAGAAGTGCATATTTTTCTGGTCCGATATTGTCGAGCAGATCAAGTTGAGTTTCGAGGAAGTCAACATGTCCTTCTT
>JAHRVZ010000038.1 GCA_019090405.1 Paracoccaceae bacterium | reverse complement strand
ACAACGTCAAGACCGACGGCCTCTCCCAGTCGGACAATCGACAACAGGCTTAGTTCAGACAGGTGCTCATGATAGATATTGTCGAACTCGTTGGATTCGAGAATTTCCTTGCCCCAGGGAACCTCGATGATGAAAACGCCATCATCTTCAAGCAGCGCCAACACACCTTCGGTGAACCCGTGCAGATCATCAATATGATTGAACGTATTGGTGGTCGTAATGACCTTGGCCGGTCCTTCTTCTGCGCGAACTTTACGCGCAGTGTGCGGGTTGAAAAATTCCGTGAGCACCCGCACACCGCGTCCGGCAGCAATCTTGGCAAGATTGGCAGCCGGGTCTATTCCAAGGGTTTTCCCCTTTAGGCGATTGGCATGTGACAACATCAGTCCATCGTTACAACCAATATCAACAATCAGACCGCCCTCTGCCTTCTCTACCGCAACTTGTGCCAGTTCGGCGAAATGGGTGTGCATTGTCGCGGCCCCCGACGGCACATAAAGGTAGTCGGTAAAAAAGTCGGGCGGCACCTGATCTGCGACCTGTATTAGCCCACAATCAAGGCAAGCCTGTGTATTCAGCTCAAATGCAGGTTGGGGCACTGTCGTATCCTGCGTTTTTGCAAACATGTTCGCGGGTGGGTGTGCACCCATCGGCAGAAACAGAAATAGATTTGAAGATTTGCAACAGCGACATTTCGAAAGTGTCGAGGCTTGTTTATTCTGAATATTCATTAAAATGTTTCCTTCTTCAATATAGGCATACCGCGAACATCTTTTTGAGGCAGTTTTCTAAACTGAGTAAAAGATATCCGGGCAGAATTCACTTTGACCGATCCTTACTGTAGCGATCGGCGAAAATTGTGAAACTTTCGTGCATGAATTCGATCTGTTCCGGGATCAATCCATGATGGCAAGCCAACAGGATGCCCCCACGCATAACAGCATCCGACACAGGATATCCGGCAGGATCCTCGCGGTACTCAACCGACTTCATCGCTGGCTGTCGCAAGATGTTGCCAGTAAAGACCGGGCGGGTCTGAATATCTGCATTTTCCAGATAAATCTGCAATTCTCTGCGGGTAAATGGTGCGTCAGGGCGCAATGTCATGGGATAGGCAAGCCACGCTGTACGCGACCCCGGCAGTTGCTCGGGCAGGATGAACCAATCTTCATAGCGGGAAAAAAATTCACGGTGGGCGTGATAACTTTCGTCGCGAACGCGGATGTTATTGTCTAGTTTGCCAAGTTGCACCACGCCAAAGGCGGCGCTGATTTCAGAAGGTTCCAGATTATAGCCCAGCGCCTCGAACAGGAATTTCGCATCATATTCGATATCGTCAACCTTGACGTTGAACCGGTTCTCAATGGTCTCGGAATCCACAAACAGCGATGAGGACCGCCCCCACGAACGCAACAGCAATGCCTTTCGCGCCAACTCGGGATCGTTCACGCAAAGCATGCCCCCATTGCCCGCTCCATTGATCACGTGACTGCCATAAAAGCTGGTGGTCGAGACATCGGAATAGACGCCCGTGCTGGTCCCGTCGATCGTAGCGCCCAAAGTGTCGGCGCTGTCCTCAATCACCTTCAGACCGTGAGCGTCGGCCAGTTCGCGAATACGCCGCCAGTCAGGCAGGTTGCCAATCAACGAAGGGATCATCATAGCCGATGTCTTAGACGTTATCATCCGCTCGATTGCATCAACATCAATATTGTAGGTTCCCGGAGCAGCATCAACAAACGCGGGTATCAGTCCCTGACGCACCAATGGCGCCACCGTGGTGGCAAAAGTCAGCGCCGGAGTAATCACTTCGCTGCCCTTGGGCAAATCCAATATCTCGACCGCCAGATAATTTGCGGACGAGCCAGAATTGACCATGATGCCATGGTCTTTTGCAAACAAAGCAGCAACTTGTTTCTGCATTTGCTGAACTTTGGCACCCATTTGCGTAGAAGTTTTCAGAACTTCTACAACGGCATCAATTTCTTCCTGGCCGTGGACTGTCTGCCCATAGTTTACTCGCATCAAACTCTCCTACTTAAAAATCTTTGGCCCTATTGAGCTGCAACAGTGGCGGTATGGTTCAAATCTGACAACATAAGTTTACTAAAGTGATCAATCTGTGCCTCAGTGATCGGGGACATCGCCCTATTTTCCGCATGTGCCCGATACCAATCTACAGTCATCGCCGCGGCCTCTTGCAGTTCCAGTTGCGGCTGCCAGCCCAGTTGGGTTTGCGCTTTGGTGCTGTCGAGTCTCAGAATGCCCGCCTCGTGCGGCTCATCTGTCGCGCCGTTCTGGGGTTGCGGATAGGTGAATTCGGGCGCGCCCTGCCCCCAGCTTTGCTGGATCATCGCAGCCAGATCCCGCACATTCACTGTGCCCGAAACATTGGGTCCGAAATTCCACGGTCCGGCAAAAGGCTGGCCTTTGGTCAAAAGCTGCGCCGCAACGCCCAGATAGCCAGAAAGCGGTTCCAACACATGTTGCCAGGGGCGCACGCTGAATGGGCTTCGGATGTGCATAGGCGCACCCGCAGCCGTTGCGCGCACGATATCAGGGATTAGCCGATCCTCGCCCCAATCGCCGCCGCCAAACACATTGCCTGCTCTCGCTGTGGCAAGCTGTGGCCCCTGCGGATCAGCGAAAAATGAATGTTGATAGGATTGCGCAACAAGTTCGGTGCAGCCTTTAGAGGCACTATAAGGATCTTTGCCACCCAAAGGGTCATTTTCACGATAGCCCCATGTCCATTCTTTATTGTCATAACATTTGTCGCTGGTAACAACGACCACCGCCTTGAGCCGCTTCATTTTCAGTGCAGCATCCAACACATGCGCGGTGCCAGACACGTTCGTGGCAAAGGTTTCGGCCGGCTGACGATACGAAAGACGCACCAAAGGTTGCGCTGCCAGATGAAAAACCACATCTGCGTCCACATCCGCCACTGCCTTTTGCAATGTCAAAGGCTCGCGGATATCCGCAAAACGGCTGTCCATGATGTCCGGCAGCCTGACGGCCTCATAAAACGAGTGCCCTTTCTCCGGGGGCAGCGACACGCCAACGACCTGCGCACCCAGCTTGTGCAACCAGACCGACAGCCACCCCCCCTTGAACCCGCTATGCCCGGTAACAAGCACGCGGAGTCCAGAGAATACTTTGCCGAATGTAGGATCAATTTGGCCAGTCATGGCGACCTCAGATTGCCAGGGCCGGATAACTGGGTTTGTTATCATCACCGAAGTTCAGCCAGGGTGGCTCTCCCTCGTCGCACAGATCATTGAGCGTGTTGCGGTCGCGGATGGTATCCATCGGATGCCAAAAGCCATGGTGGCGATAGGCCATGAGTTCACCATCACGCGCCATCTGCGTTAGCGGCGCTAGCTCTAGTGGCTCGTTATCATCGACCATATAGTCCAGCACGCCAGGTTCAAATACAAAGAACCCGCCATTGATCCATGTTTCACGTTTGCGCACTTTTTCGGTGAACGCGTCTACTCTGTCGCCCTTCAGTTCGATATTACCAAAACGCGCAGGCGGCTGCACCGCAGTAACCGTAGCAAGTTTGCCGTGCGATTTGTGAAAATCAAGCAGCGCATTGATGTCGATATTCCCCAGCCCGTCCGAATACGTACACATGAATGTCTCATCAGGCGTAAGCCAGTCTTTCAGGCGGCGAATACGCCCGCTGGTCATCGTATGCGCACCAGTATCCACAACCGACACATTCCAGCCCCCCGGCGCGGTTGGCACCAGTTCAAGAGCACCCGTATCCAGAGACACAGAAATATTGTTCGAAATCAAATGATAATTGGCAAAAAATTGTTTAAGCAGCAAAGCCTTATATCCGGCAGCTACAATAAATTCGCGATGTTCGAATTGACTGTAAATATCCATAACACGGGCGATAATCGGACGTCCTCCGACTTCGACCATTGGCTTTGGAATCATAACCGTTTCTTCGGCCAAACGCGATCCAAGCCCCCCAGCTAACAAAACCGTCTTCATCCTCACTATTCCTTTCAAACGATACTAGAAATGTGCATTAAAAATGTAATCGTAAACTTAGCCTTTGCATCCCCATATGCAAAAACTTCTTTGCCCCAAGCCGTTAATGTTCACTGCTTAGGGATATTTCATCAACAATACCCCCTTTCCATAACGATT
>JAHRVZ010000422.1 GCA_019090405.1 Paracoccaceae bacterium | reverse complement strand
TTTCCATTTGGTGATCAGATGGAAATCAATCAGCGCTGACAAAGCGCCGTCTTTGTCAGAGTATAGGCACACAGACCCATTCACCATCGGAATTCCAGCGTCAGGATTGTCCGGAAATATCGTGGCGGTTTTGACGGCCATGCCCAGCCCATCAATCCACGCCGCACGCGACAGCAACGTGTCTTTGCCCCGATAAAGGAACGTATCGTCAATTTGTGCCTTGGGCAGTTTGTGCCCATCGGCCATGGCATTTGTCAGCTCAACCCAGTCGAGCAGCGGGTCGGCATCCTGAAATGATATGAACGGAACATTCATATTGCTTCTTCCTTTGTCAGCAAACCTTCGGCGACAAGACGGTCGGCCCATCCCTGTGGTCCGGTGAACAAATGGGTTTGCCAGCCACGCGCCTTGGCGGCGTCAAGGTTTTCGTCGCGGTCATCAGTGAACAGCAAAGCGCGCGGATCGACGCCGCAATCAGCCTCGACCATTTGATAAATTGTTGGATCAGGTTTGGTCACCTGCATGTGACCCGACACATACTGGCGGTCAAAATCGGTTAGGAAACCGTAGTGCGTGACTGCATAGTCAAAGGTCTGAACACCAAAGTTTGTCAGGGAAAACGTGGCGATACCCTTTGCCCGCAGCGCGCGTTGCAGACGCGTTGAATGCGTAATCTCGGGTGCTGCCATTTCGATCCAGTTGTCATGCCACATGCGGATTTCGTCGCGCCATTTCGGGTTGGCCTTGGCAGTCGCATAAATCGTGTCTTTAAAATGCCCACCCCTGTCAACAACGTCATTCATGGCATGCAGATCAATCTCTGCAAACATTGCGCGGCGGCGGTCCTTTCCGATAACCCGGTCATAGAACCGTTCGGGTTGCCATTCGATCAACACATTGCCGATGTCGAAAATCACTGCCTGTGGGCGCATGGTTGCCTGTCCTTGTTCAGAAGTATCAGGCGCGTAAAGCCGCCCTTATTTCACGTTCCAATGCGTCCAGAAAACGAGAGCGGTCTGCTTTTGTAAAGGCCTTGCCGCTGCCACCTGTCCCCAACGGGTTGGCGGCGCGCACATCCGCCATCAGATCGCGCATGGCAAGTTGTTGACCGATATTGCGCGGGGTAAAGGCATCACCATTGTGTCGTAACACGCGCGCGCCTGCCTTGATGCATTTGGCGGCCAACGGGATGTCGCCGGTGACAACCACATCGCCGGAACTACAGCGATCCGCGATCCACATATCGGCCTCATCCGCGCCCGCGGCCACGATGATGTTTTCGACCAGCGGATTAAGAGAGGGGCGCAATCCGCCGTTTGAAACCACATACATCGTCAGTTTGTGACGCGTGGCGACGCGCTCTGCCTCGGCCTTGACCGGACAGGCATCGGCGTCAATGTAGACCGCGCTCATGCCCAAAGCGCCTCGGCGTGAAAGGCGACGTGGTCTTCCATAAAGGTTGAGACAAAGAAATAACTGTGATCATAGCCCGGTTGCATGCGCATTGTCGCCTGTTGGCGGCGCGTGGTGATGGCGTTGGCCATAGCTTCGGGGCGCAACAGGTCAATAAAGGGATCATTGGTGCCGATGTCGATCAACACAGGGCCATCAAAGCCAGTTTCGCGCATCATAAAACTGGCGTCATGGCGCGCCCATTCGGTTTCACCGCGTCCCAGATAGGCGGACAACTGTTTGCGACCCCAGTCCGCGCCGGTTGGATTGCAAATCGGCGCAAACCCCGAAACCGAGCGATAGCGCCCCGGTAGGTTCATCGCCAGCGTCAGCGCTCCGTGACCACCCATCGAGTGGCCGGTGATGGACTGGCGGTCTGCGTCGATAGCAAAGCTACGGTCCAGCAATGTTGGCAGTTCGTCGGCCACATAATCCCACATCCGGTAATGGGGTGCCCATGGTTTTTCAGTGGCGTTCACATAAAATCCGGCACCTTTGCCAAGATCGTCTGCATCGTCATCCGCCACATCCTTGCCTCGTGGGGAAGTATCCGGGAATACCAGCGCGATACCCTGTTCAGCGGCCCAGTTCTGCGCCCCGGCCTTTACCATGGCGTTTTCGTGGGTACAGGTTAGTCCCGACAAATACCAAAGGACGGGAACCGGGCCATCCTGCGCTTCTTGGGGCAGGAACAGGCCAAAAGTCATGTCGCATTTGCAGGACTTTGAGGCATGGCGGTAAACGCCCTGTATGCCACCAAAACAGGTATTTTCAGAAAGGGTTTCCATTTTGGTCGCTCCTTGGGTTGTGGACAGGCCTAGGGCGCGCTGGCCCAGGCAATGATGATGGGAACAGTAAAGATGCTGGCCGAGGTTGAAAACAAGATTGCAGACGACACGCGATGTGGGGCGATGCCGTAATGTTGTGCCAGCATATATATGTTTCCGGCAACCGGCAGTGCCGATGCTGAAATGACCACAATGGCGGTATAGGTATCCAACGGGAACAGGATCAAAACGCCAATTGCCACAAATATCGGGTGCAAGATCAGTTTGCAGAAACTAAGCCAGACAGCGACGCGGTATCGTTCGGCGGATTTCACGGCAAGCGTGGCACCAATGGCGAATAAGGCACCGGGCGTGGCGGCAGCACCAAGAGTTGTCAGAAAATCATTGAATGGTACTGGCATTGGTAATTCGCAGGCGGACCACAGAAGGCCAAGTGAGATGGAAACGATCATCGGGTTCTTGAGCAGCCCAATGGCAATGGTGCGCAATGTGGCAATCGTCAGTCGCCCGTGACGCCCAGCGTTGATCAGGATCACGATGAGACTGGAAAAAACAATAAGATCAATGGTAAGGATCAAGATCACTGGCCCAACAGCATCGGTACCCAGCAATATAGAGAGCATCGGAATGCCAAGAAAGCCGACATTGGCAATGGACGCGCATTGCGCCTCGATTGCTGCTGTCGGTACGTCAAGGCCACGCCAATACGCAACAGCGGTGGCAATGCCATAGACTGCGGCAGTTCCACAAAGATAGCCCGCGATCAGTCGGCCATTGAACAACTGATCAAACGACAGGCCCGACACAAAGCTGAAAATCATCGCCGATAGTGCAAAGTAAAACACGAATTTGGTCAGGTACGCGGTTGCTTCGGGTGTGAAAAACCGGGTGCGACCGGCGATATAGCCCAGCCCAATGATGGCAAAAAACGGTAATGTACGAAGAAATATTTCGACCATTATTCAGCCGTATCGTTTGCGATGCCGCGCTGCAAGGGCTGGCTAGCCGCTGCCGATCAGAATACCTGCCGCCAGAACCAGCGCACCACCCAATACCACCTGAAAAGCCGCTCGAAAGAACGGGGTTTCCATGAATTTGTTTTGAATCCATGCAATGGCCCAAAGTTCAAAGAACACGATAACAAACGCCAATATCGTTGCCGTCCAGAACTGTGGAATCAGGTATGGCAAGGCATGTCCAAGCCCGCCAATCGTAGTCATTACCCCCGAAGCAATGCCACGTTTCAGCGGTGATCCGCGCCCGGACAGTTCTCCGTCATCTGACGCGGCTTCGGTAAAGCCCATCGAAATGCCGGCCCCAACCGAGGCTGCGACGCCAACAAGAAACGTTGTCCAGGTGTTCTGAGTGGCAAAGGCGGTGGCAAAAATTGGGGCCAATGTAGAGACCGACCCATCCATCAATCCGGCCAACCCTGGTTGCACCCAGGTTAAAATGAACTGCCGACGCGCAGTCTCGGCTTCATCGCTTTGCGCATCACCGTGCAAATGTGCATCCGTCAATTCGTTAACTGTGCTTTCGTGGGCAGATTCAGCCGCCGCCAAATCGCCTAACAACTTGCGCGTATCAGCATCCGAGGTGCGCGCAGCCGCTGACAGATAGAACCGTTCGGCGTCCTGTTCCATCGCGCTGGCTTCTTGGCGCATCCGGTCAACGCTAAGGTTCTGGATAAGCCAAACGGGGCGTCGGGCATAATAACCTGCGACATGTTCACGTCGGATCAACGGGATCGTGGACCCGAACCGTACCTGATGCAAATCTATTAGGCGCGCGCGATGAATGTCCTCTTCGGCTGCCATTCCGTCAAAAATTTGGGCGCTGGCCGGATAATCAGCGCGCAGGTTTTCGGCGTAACCGCGGTATATCCGTGCATCATCTTCTTCTGATGATATCGCCAATGCGATGATTTCCTGTTCGCTTAGGTCACGGAACTGCTTGCGGTACCTTGGAAATTGCATAGTGGCCCCTTGATTAGAATGATTCTAATAATACGTGCTCTTGCCCAATACAAGGGGAGAGTAACCAAGTATTGTCGATTCTGAACTATTCAGTTTATATTGGCTATATTGAATATCTAAGGGGCGTTGATGAATCAGTCGGCAACAATTGTGCGCACGGGTCGCAAATTCAGCCAGGTGCTGGAAGGCGCGCGGCAAGTATTTATGCGCGACGGCTTTGAAGGTGCCAGCGTCGATGACATTGCACGCGCCGCTAACGTATCCAAGGCAACGTTATACAGCTATTTCCCGGATAAACGGTTGTTGTTCATGGAGGTGGCCGAGACCGAATGCGCACGCATGGCCGAGCGGGCAATGGATGACATAAACAAAAACGAGACTCCGCGAGAGGTTTTGACGACGACTGCGACGCAGATTGTTTCATTTCTGCTCTCTGACTTTGCACTCCAGATATTTCGTGTTTGCGTTGCGGAAAGCGATCGTTTTCCCGAACTGGGTCGCTCATTTTATACAAGTGGTCCGGAAATGGGACAGAAACGGATGAGTGAATATCTGCGTCTGTCTGTTGACCGCGGCGAGCTTAAAATTGATGACGTGAAGATGGCAGCAGAACAGTTTTCCGAGCTGTGCAAAGCCAAACTCTGGACCCGGGCAGTGTTTGGAATACAATCCGAATTCTCACAGGCCGAGATTGACGAAATTGTTACCCACGCAGTGGATATGTTCATGGCGCGGTATGGAGTTTAGTCGCCCCGGGATGAACCCGAGGCGAAACGCTTTAGTAAACCACAACCGAGCGGATCGATTCACCTGCGTGCATCAGATCGAACCCCTTGTTGATATCTTCAAGCGGCATGGTGTGGGTGATCATCGGGTCAATCTCGATCTTGCCATCCATGTACCAATCGACAATTTTGGGCACATCAGTCCGACCACGTGCGCCACCAAATGCGGTGCCGCGCCAACTGCG
>JAHRVZ010000421.1 GCA_019090405.1 Paracoccaceae bacterium | reverse complement strand
TGCTGGGGTATTTTGGGCTTTTGAACAGCCGAAAACGGCCAGATCACTTTGTCCGTGCCATCGCGCATATCGCTGCTGCCATGCCCGAAAGACCTGTGCACGGCCTTCTCTTTGGAGAGGTCGAAGCCGCGGCCGCAGGATTGGAAGACGACTGTCAGCGACTGGCTCGAGACCTTGGAATTGCAGAAAACGTTCACTTGATGGGGCATCGCGCATCAGTTTCCGAGGCAATGACCGGAGTGGACATTACGCTGGTGACGGCGTTGGACGAACCATTTGGTCGTACTTTGATCGAAGCCATGCATTTGGGCACGCCCGTGGTTGCCACGGCCCATGGTGGAAATATTGAAGCAATCAGGGACGGCGAAAATGGCTTTTTGGTTGACCCGTATGATGCCGCCGCCTTTGTTGCGCCAGTGCGGCAATTGGATGAAAGGCCGGACCTGCGCGAAAGACTTACTTTGGCGGCTCGTGACTATGTACACCAAAATATGGGGCTGGACGTGCATGTTGCCCGCATGAGTGAGATTTACCAAGAGCTTCTGTCACAAAACAAAAGAACCCATTCCGATGCCGCCTGAGCGTAAAATTGATTTTCTGATCATCGGTGCCGCCAAATGCGCGACCACCTGGCTGCAGATGTCTTTGACGCAAACACCTGAGATTTACATGCCCGGGCCTGAATTGCACTTTTTCTCGCGGGAATATGCCCGTGGAATGACGTGGTATCGCAATCAGTTCGAGAATTGCGAGGCAGCAAGGCTGATCGGTGAGAAGTCGAACTCTTATCTCACCGAGCCTGCTGCCGCGGGCCGTATCGCACGTGATTGCCCCGGCGTGCGGTTGATCGTGCAAATGCGCGACCCAGTGCAGCGCGCGTATTCCGACTATTGTATGTTGTTTCGTCGTGGCAGCGTTTCGAACGATATCCGACAGTACCTGGATCCTGACATCGCAAGCGGCGAACGGTTCCTGAATGATGGTCGATACGCGCTTCATCTGCGTCGCTTTTACGATCATTTCCCGGCCAAAGATATTCTGTTGCTGGCCTATGAGGACATCGGCGCTTTGCCACAACAGCAGCTGCGTAAAGTTGGTGAACATGTGGGCTTTGAACAGCCCCTTCATGCACCAGTGCAAAACCGGGTGAAGAACAAAGAGGACCAGGTTGTGCCACTGGGTCTGCGCCGTGTGTTGACACCATTGCGTCCGGTATTGGACCCGCTTCGCCTAAGTTGGCCAATGCGCACCCTACGCAGTGCCGTGGCGCGAAAGGTGAATTACCCGGCGCTTCCCACGGATATCGCTGAGAAAATGGCCGATTTCTACGGTCAGGATATCGAGGATCTGAAGGTCTATTGCCCAGAGGTTTGCCGCGCCTGGCTGGGGGCAAAAATAAGCACCTAACGCGAATCGTTCTCTGTACGCTGACATTATTAACGTCAGGTTAACGCCCAATCGGTGAATAATGACCGAATTGTGGCAGAAAACCGGTATAATGGCAGCGTGAGAAAAGCGGAGCTTGTTTCGGGTTGGATTAGTTCATCTAATATATTGAAAATAAATAGTAATAAGGTGTTCAGATTGAGTGTGAATTGTGGCTTTTTTGAGGGCAGGTTGCCGGGCAAAATCGGTTTTGCTAAAAATTTCGTTTGATCCGGCCTGGAATCTGTTAATATTAACCTACGGTTGATGGTGATTTTTTATCTGCTGATTTGGCAGCCGATTTTTGTAAGATGATGAATAAGTTAAGTTTTTAGTATTAGTTAGGGTGCTTTGTGATTTTTATACAAACGCTCATGGAGGGTGAAACGGGAATACGATATCAGCTTGCCGATTGTTGACGCCGTTTTGTTGACAATTTGATGAGTTGCAAAAATCAATAGCCGGAATTTTATTAAAACTATTCGGCTTATACAAAAAAAGATCAAAAACGAGCGAGCAGTCTTGAGTTTATTGGGCACTGGAGCCTATTTTTATGCACACACAAGACAATGTTGTACCCCGTGCGAAAAGCGGGGGAAAAAACCTTAATACACTGCGGAATGGGTTACTGGGTTCCAATTCTCGGCTAAGTCAAATGGTTGCAGAAATTCGCGCCAATCGTCGACTGGTTTTCGGAGATGTAGTGGCCGCGGCTTTTTCGATTTTCGGTGCCTTGATTTTGGCAAACGGCGGATCGATTCCTGCGTCTTTGACCCCGGCATTGCCAATTCTGATTGTATTGTCCTGCGTCGCAGGGTTAATCGCTTTTCCGCTGTCCGGTGTCTATCGTCGTCACACTCGTTCGACATCTTTGCGCGATGTAATTCTCATCGTGGCCGGCGCGTTTTTGTCGGTGGTGCTATTGGCCGCGCTGGCTACTTTGACAACTAAGACCGCGCTGGTGCCTTTGCCGGTTTATATTATTCAGTTCTTGCTGGTCGTTCCCTCACTCGCGGTGTTGCGGGTCGCGGCGCGAAGCCGGGAACTCACGCGCCGCAATAAGCGCCTGATAGAGGAACAGGCTGAAAAAATCCCGGCCTTGCTGGTGGGCACCGGTGCAAGCTGCGACCTGTTCGTGCGTTCGTTGCGCAACACGAATTCCAAGTACGAACCGGTCGGCATCATTGACGATGCTCGCAACACGCAGGGTCTGTTTTTTCACGACGTTCAGATTGTGGGGTCGCTGCTTGATCCTGACAATCTGATTGAGCGACTTGCGCGATGTGATGTCCTGCCGCAACGCCTGTTTCTGACTGAGCCATTGACCCATTTTGACAGCGATGGAATTCGCAAATTGATCAATTGGTCCGAAGGTCATGGTATCTCTGTGTCGCGTTTGGCAGGTCTGGATGAACTGAGCAACAATACTGAAATTGACAAAACCGGCCTGCGAACTGTCAATCCCGAAGACATACTGGATCGCCCGCAGAAAGCGGTTGAACGCTCGATGCTGCGCCAGTTGTTCAAGGGGCGCCGCGTTCTGGTGACTGGGGCCGGTGGCTCGATTGGTAGCGAGATGGTTCGTCAGATTGCTTCGTTTGAGCCGACAGAACTGGTGATGATAGATAATTGCGAGTTCAATGCCTATTCAATTGATATGGATCTGAGCCAGAATTTTCCGGATGTACAAACATTTATGTATGTGGCCAGCATCCGGGATGCGGTTCGCATCAACTCTATCTTTGAACTTCATCGACCCGAGTTGGTGTTCAACGCCGCGGCTCTCAAACACGTACCTCTGGTGGAACTCAACCCATGCGAGGGTGTGCTGACCAATGTGATAGGCACCCGTAACGTTGCCGATGCCGCGCGCAATGTTGGTGCCATCGCCATGGTGCAGATTTCAACTGACAAAGCGGTGAATACAACCAATGTGATGGGCGCAACCAAGCGTGTGGCTGAATTCTATGTTCAGGCGCAAGATCGGATCACAAGCGAAACTGACGAGAAAACGCGCTTTTTCTCGGTTCGGTTCGGCAATGTTCTGGGGTCGTCCGGGTCTTTGATTCCGCTGTTTCAACGCCAAATTTCCAAAGGTGGGCCGTTGACAGTGACGGATAAACGGATGGAGCGTTATTTCATGACCATCCGAGAAGCAGTGGAGTTGACTTTGGTCTCTGCTGCCAGCGGTCTAAAGCCCGATACCGGCCACGGCGAAATTTTTGTTCTGAACATGGGACGACCTGTGAAGATTGTCGATCTGGCAGAACGGATGATCCGGCTTGCGGGGCTGGAACCGTACAAGGACATTGATATAACGTTTGTTGGGAAACGCCCTGGCGAGAAACTGTATGAAGAGCTGTTTGATTTTTCCGAAACACCGCACGAATGTAATATTCCCGGTGTGAGTGTCGCACGACCTGAGGGCGTGCAGATTTCAAAATTGCGCGCCACAATTCTGAAACTGGAAAAGGCAGCATCGCTGGGTGACGACCATCAGGCCAAGCGCCTGCTCATGGGACTTGTTCCAGGGTATGGCACCAATGGATTGCGTTCGGTTAAGATGGTTACGCCACGGCGGGTCCCCGTTCCAACCACATCGCATGGGCGCACCAGACGTGAATTCCCACTTGTGACGCACAAAGAAACGCAGGTGCCGCGGAGTAATCAGCTATGAACTCTTTTTGTTTGTGCTTGTCCAACACGGTACTTTTGCCCGCGTCGGGCGCAGCTACCGGGCACGGCCGTGGTCGTTGATTGTTCCAATGACAATGAGCAACTTAACCAAACCCATTGACACCTTGCCTTCTCAAGGCGCGCGTATGCTGCGTTTTCTGGGGGCCGGGGTGGTCAACACTGCCTTTGGATACGGAGTTTTTGGAGCTCTTGTGTTTTTGGGCGCGCATCCTCAGGTGGCGTTGATAGTGCAATTCCTGATCGGGGTTCTGTGGAATTTCTGGATTCACCGGCGTTATGTCTTTGCAGTGCGTGGCTATGGGCGGCTTCCGGTTTATGCGCTGTCTTATGTTGCCGTTTATGTCGTCAATGCCGTTTTGCTTCGGTCTCTCATGGCTATTGGTCTTAATGCCTATTTGGCACAGGCGCTGTCGCTTGGTCCGGTTGTGATTTTGTCCTACATTCTGATTTCTCGCGCCCTTGGCGTCAGCCCCGTTGATAGCAAGGAGGCTCAGAGTTGAGTGTGGCAGATTTCCACAATACCCTGCAGAATGGGCGTACCCATACAGAGGTTGAAAGGTCCAGGGCACAGTTTGTTCTGATATCTGGTGTGATCGCATTGGTCCTGTTTGTCATGCTGGCGGCATTATATGGCAGGATGATGGGTTTTGGCCTGCGTCGTGACGAAATGTTGTTTGTGACTCCGGCTGAGCTTTTGGGTCAATGGCAGCTTTATCAGGACTTTTTTTACAATCATGTGCCTTATTCGGCTTGGTACTTTCGCGGTTTCCATCTTGTGTTTGAGGATGTGGGTCTGCTTGCTGCGGCCCGATTTGGGGTATTTTTCGCCTGGTTGTTGCTGCTAAGCGGTCTTGGCTGGGTTACTTTTCGGATTTCGAAATCTTGGATCGTGGCACTGTTTTTTGTTGTGGCACTTTTAACCTGCGAACCATTGCTGGCGCAGGCGGGGATGGCTGCAACCAACAATCTTTTGCCACTGCCTTTTGCGGTTCTTGGATTGGGTTTGTTTATTGTCGAAACAATGAAGGACCAACCAAATAGGTTCGTGCTGATCATTGCCGGGGTTTGCTTGTCCATTGCAGTGGGTATGAAGGTAAGCGCGGTTGTGTTCATACCGCCTGTCGTGATTGGTGCGTTTTTGCTGCCGCTTCACAAGCCCTTTTCGCACCGCGCTTTGAAAGTGGCTTTGCCGATGTTTGTCGGTGGCATCCTTGGGGCGCTGCCACTGTTTTGGCTTCTGATCTCTGAGCCACAATTGTTTCTGGCCCATATTCTGAAATTCCATACCGGCCCGCATGTGGCCTATTGGCAGGCCAACGCTGCGGGCGAGCCGGGAATTGCCATGGGGTTGGTTGGTAAGTTGCAACTGGCCTACGGCAGTTGGCTTTCCGGGGCCGGTCTGGTCATGATCATCACGCTGTTTTATTTGGTTTGGGTATCTGTCGCGGACAAGAAATCAGGCGATGTGGTGCAGCCGGGATATCTTGGGCAGATATTGGTCGTGCTTGGCGTGCTTGTCCTGACAGCAGGCATGAGCCTGGTGCCAACACCGGGTTTTCAGCAATACTATATTCAACCGCTGGTTTGCATCCCAATCCTATGTGCGCTCTACTACCGGCGTCTGCCGCGTGACCACCGCCACAAAGTAGTGCCAATTTTTGGCGCTGGTTTGGCAGTTCTGCTTTTGCTTGGGTTGCCACGACTGGGACCAGGGCTGGCAAACCTCGCCCAGCCTGCGGAATTCACGACCTCAAAGATCGCCCGGGGTGGGGCTGCACTGCGTCAGGCAGTGGTCAGCAGGGGCGCGCCTGAAGGGCCAGTCGCGACCTTGTTTCCGATTTATCCAGTCGAAGCCGGGTTGCCGGTGTATCCAGAATTTGCAACTGGACCATTTGCCTACCGGATCGCTGATTTTACCGATCCATCGCTGGCTGAAAACTATACGATGGTTGGAGAGGATGAGCTGAAGGCACTATTTGATGCCACGCCACCATCCGCGTTCCTATTGGGCTACGACTCGGTCCTTGAGGCGCCATTTTTGCAATACGCACAAGCCAACGGGTACCGCCAGATTGTAGCGGAAGATTTAGGTAATCGTTATGGAAAGGGGGTATTGTTGATGAAATATCCCTAAGCAGTGAACATTAACGGCTTGGGGCAAAGAAGTTTTTGCATATGGGGAT
>JAHRVZ010000037.1 GCA_019090405.1 Paracoccaceae bacterium | reverse complement strand
CGGTTTCGAAATCGGCTGATCCGGAATCAAGAAAGACAGGCATGGGTCATCTCCGCAGGTTTGCAGCGCACATAACCGGAGCAAGCCCGGGTCTCAACCCTGACATTGGATCTGTGGCTTAGTCACCGTCAAACACGCCTTACGCAATTTGATTGTTACGTCTTATGCTCAGGTACGGACTTTGATGGAGCCTGATAGGGACGCGTTACATCCTTTAGCGAGACTTCAAGTGCTTCGACCTCAAGCCGCAGGCCACCATCCCCGGCAAGCGTCAGTTCAAGAACGCCAGCGCCATCTTCGCCCAGCTCAAAGTTTAACGACATCAGCGACAGGATCATGTCCTTGTCGGACCGGTCAATCCCCTGTGAGGCCACCTGTAGTACGTTGTCGACCACCAACAAAGATTGCACCCGCTCAAAGGCCCGCCCACGTTTGCGCGCGGCGTCTTCGTCTTCCCAACGGAACCGGTTCAGTAGCAATGCAAAGCGGCGTTCGGTCGGGCGCCAACTCATTTCGGTGATTGGAAACACTGAATCCTGCACCAGCGACGAGATTACTTGCAGATCAGCGTCATCCAAGGCGCCAAGGTTCAGCGGCGCTTCGCGGCCGTCTTCAAATGTTGCGTCATTGCTCACGAGTTATGAATCCGTTCAATATTTGCGCCCACTGCGGACAGCTTGCCCACCACATGTTCATACCCGCGGTCCAAATGATAGACCCGGCCGATTTTGGTTTCGCCCTCTGCCGCCAATCCAGCCAGAATAAGCGAGACAGAGGCCCGCAAATCTGTCGCCATAACTGGCGCACCTTTTAACTGTTTCACGCCGGTCACTGTCGCGGTGCCGCCGTGTACGTCGATTTGCGCGCCCATGCGCATCAGTTCCGGGGCGTGCATGAACCGGTTTTCAAATATCTTTTCTTCCAGCACGCTGACACCGTCCGCGGTACAAAGCAGCGCCATCATTTGCGCCTGTAAATCAGTTGGAAATCCGGGAAACGGTTCAGTGGTGACATTGATTGCCTTGATATGGTCCTGACGCCGCCGAACGCTTAGGCCATGATCTGTTTCGGTCACGTCTATCCCGGCTTCGTCCAGCTTTTCGCAGAACGCGCCAACCAAAGACATCCGCCCACCAAGCAATTCGACCTCGCCGCCGCAAAAAGCGGGGGCCAGCATATAGGTGCCCAGCTCAATGCGGTCAGTGACCACCGGATGCGTCGCCCCATTCAGGCGGTCAACGCCCTGAATGGTGATCGTACTGCTGCCTTCACCTTCGATCTGTGCGCCCATCTTGCGCAGGCATTCTGCCAGATCAACAATTTCAGGTTCACGCGCGGCATTTTTGATGACGGTTGTACCTTTGGCCAAAGTCGCCGCCATCAGCGCATTTTCCGTGGCCCCGACCGATACGATCGGGAAATCAATTATGCCACCTTTCAACCCACCGGTGGCTTTGGCATGCACATACCCGTCTTTCAGTTCCAGATCGGCGCCAAGTGCCTCAAGCGCGCGCAGATGCAGATCAACCGGACGCGCGCCAATGGCGCAGCCACCGGGCAGCGACACAATTGCATGACCATCACGCGCCAGCATCGGACCCAGCACAAGGATCGAGGCGCGCATTTTACGCACAATGTCATAATCAGCCGTGTGGTTGTTCACGTTGTGGCTGGACATTGCCAGAACCTTGCCGTCCTGCAATTTGGTGACTTCGGCCCCCAGTGAGCCTAAAAGTTCGCTCATAGTGGCAATGTCGCTAAGGCGCGGCGCATTGGTCAGGGTCAACGGCTCTTCGCTAAGCAAAGTTGCCGGCATCAATGTAAGACAGGCGTTTTTCGCCCCTGCAATTGGAATTTGCCCGCTTAAGGGGCCATTCCCGGTAACCAATATCGAATCCATCTGCCTTAGCCCTCGTTTTTGCCTGTTTTATCTGTTTCACCCTCAGATCGTGCCCGCGCCTGTACCTTGCGGCGGGCCAAATTAGCCTTGAGCGCGGCCTTAAGCCTGTCATCACGGCTTTGTGCCGTTTTCGGTTTTGATCTGGAGGTGGATTTATCTGCCATATAGCTTCTCTAACGCAGCCAGCAAAAAGGGTCCAGATAGGCCTTGCGTGATCCGGCATTTGAGTCTAGTCACCCGCGCACGGTGCTGCCACGTTTTGTGGTGCCAAACGAAGGGTCCAGACCCGCCTTGCCACGGACAAACGCCCGAGGTTAGGTACTGGAAAAGACAGTCTGTGGTAGCTCAATGGTAGAGCACCGCCTTGGTAAGGCCGCTAAAAGGCGGAATTGCGATGGGAAAACAGTAACTTAGGTGATATTTTTTTCACGCTTGAGGTGAAGATAAGTTAGGCAGTATGATCGCCAATATGCCGGGGTAGCTCAGTGGTAGAGCGCGTCATTGGTAATGACGAGGTCGAGAGTTCTATTCTCTCTCCCGGCACCATCTTTTCCCGATAAATCAATCATTTGTGCAGTTCGACGCCGTTTGGACATCATGTCGTATCCAGCAAATTGGGCATTCTTTTCTGCAATCGGCCAAAGCGGTAGCGAACTTTGGTTCAAAGGTCGGTTGATCTGCGGCCTCGCGTGTTTGTTCATATTGCTTGTCTCTCTCCGATGACAGCGGTGACGAAAATCTGTCTTTTGCAGCGATAATATGGTAGTCTTCGCCGTATTGATCAAAGTCCAGATTTGTTAGATTTAATAGTATTGGAGAATCCGTATGGCTGCCCAAAAACCATCCAAAGAATCCCAATTGCGCAAGGCTCTGCGCCGGTATGTACGTGCTCGGGGTGCGGATTATCTGCTTGACCCGAATGTGACTTCGATTGGCGTTG